>JBDOMX010000003.1:0-6605 GCA_039831615.1 Planctomycetaceae bacterium | reverse complement strand
CGGTCCCAAACTGGAGTTTGGAACCGAGTGTAGTGTCCTGTCAGTCGTGGATTGAGGTGTGCCACTGGCTCTGCCAGTGCCTCTTGATCACGGAATACACTGGCAGAGCCAGATGGCACACATTCCATCAAAACATCACTGACAGAGTAGTAGTAAACCTTGTATCCGAAAGGTATCCGCGTCAGTCATGACGCCGGTTCCGTGCTGTGTGTACCGGTCACGGGAAGTTGCCGCTCGGTCCGCTCCCATGTTCCGAGAGTCGTCTCGCGAATGGACTTCACCAACCCCACGAGCATCGCCAGATGGCTCATTGAAAAGTAAAATGGTATCCCACCGACGCTGGACTCCCGCAACGAACGAGAGATGGTCGCCAGCAAGGCCAGGCCGTAAAACCCTGCCTGTGCGATCACAAATGCCTGCATCGTCGTCCCACTGTTCCACAGCACGCAGGATGAAACAAAGAGTGCAATCAACCAGATCGGTCCCAGCCAGCGCAGCAGTTTATGTGAAATGTACTGCGTCAAGACGATTGGCTGCCGGATCGAAGGTCTAAAGCCCCGCCGCACCGACTGGACTGCACCAATTGTTGTGCGGATTCGCCGTCGGAACTCCTGTTTCCAGCTGGGCGTGCCATTCTCGTCCGCAATCGCGGCGGGTTCGTAAACAACGCGTTTTCCCGACATGACGACATTCATCGTCGTGGTGAAGTCGTCCAACACCGTATCGGGCCGCAGAGATTGAAAGTGTTCCTTCCGCAGCACGTACATGCCTCCATCGACACAGACCAGTGACCCGATCCGCGACTCGCCCAGCTGAATGGCACGCTCCACCTTGTAGAACAGACTCTCGCCTTCTCCAAAATCCGACTGTTCGCTGGCCAATCGTACGTCACCTGTCACAGCTCCAATGGACGCATCTGATAAATGGGCGACCATCCTGCGAATGGCGTCCGGCCGGAACATCACGTTGGCGTCACACAGGCAAAGGATTTCACCTGACGATGCCGCGACCGCGTCGTTCAGCACCGATGCCTTCCCGCGGCGCGGATTCAGATCGAGGACCTTGACACCCTGATTCTCGAACGCCCGCGCTTTAGGGATTGTGTCGTCGTGACTACCGTCGCTGGCGACAATCACTTGCAGCTTGTCTTCCGGATAGTCGATTGCCAGAGCGTTCTCAATCTTGGCCTCGATCACCATCGACTCATTGTGCGCTGGAATAATCAGGGTGACGTCTGGCCACTCATCCGGGATTGGCACGGTGACGCGGCGCCGTGACGCCAGCACCATCAGCAATGGATAGATTAACTGCGAATACATCAGCGCCGTCAGCGATATGCTGAAGACAACCCAGACCGCCATGTTGAAAACAGAACTCAACATAAACTCCTGACTGAATCCTCCACGGAATCAGTGCGCCTCACCCTCACCCTCATCCGGCCTTCGGCCACCTTTTCCCGCCATGGGAGAAGGGACATGGTTTCTCGTCCACTCCGAGTTCGGCAAGGTTTCATGTAGGTTAAAGTATTCTGAGCTCTTCGTCTGTCAGGTCAACACCGCGGCGGACTCCGGCTGCGCGGCGATCAGATCACGACGCAGATCGACAACTTCGCCAGTAAAGTCAGCGTGCCAGGCAACCTGATTGGCAACATTGGTTCCCAGTACGAGTACATCTGCGTGCTGGTACAGCTCTTCGATTTCTGAAATCAGCAGTCCTGCCAGATGCGGCAGATGTTGATCGACGTAGGAGCGGTTGCGTCCGACCAGCCGGGAAGCCTCGACGCCGGGGTCAAAGATCCGCACGTCGTATCCGCGACCGATCAGTTGTTCCACCAGTCGCACCTGAGGACTCTCCCGCAGGTCATCGGTGCCGGCTTTGAAGCTCAGTCCAATCAGGCCGATGCGGCGATAATCTCCGGCTTTTTCCTGCACATGCCGAACGCCTTCGTCCAGTATCGCATCATTGGACGGCAGGATGGATCGCAGGACAACGGCGGGCACAGCTTCTTTCTCCGCAAAACGTGTCAGGGCGCGCAGATCCTTCGGCAGACAGGACCCGCCGAACGCGAAGCCCGGTCGCAGGTAGGCTGGCGAGATGTTCAGCCGTTTGTCTTTGCACAGGATTTTCATCACTTCACTTCCATCAGCACCCATGGCGCGGGACAGGACACCCATTTCGTTTGCAAAGGAGATTTTGAGGGCGTGAAAGGCATTACACGCATACTTCACAAGGGCTGCCGTTTTCAGGTCCGTCACAATCTGTGGCGAGGAAATCTTTGCATACAGGCTCAGCACACGACTGGCTGCGTCCGGATTTTCAGCACCCACCACCACAAACGGCGGAGCATCGTAATCCGCAACGGCCGTAGCCTCCCGCAGAAACTCCGGGTTGTAGCACAGGTGAATGCGATCCCCGAGAGGCTCACCCAGTGCATTTTCCAGGGCCGGCCTCACGTGTTCTTCCACCCGTTGCGGCAGCAGTGTGGAACGAATGACAATCACGTAGTCGCGATCTGATGACCGCAACGACTCCGCGATTCCCTCGACGACCCCCAGAACGGCGGAATCGTTGATGTCACCGCGACTGTCCGATGGAGTTCCCACGGCGATGAGTGCCATATCCGTGTTCTGTACGGCCTCGTTAACCGAAGAGGTGGTTGTCAGCCGTCCCTCGCTCAGCGCATCCTGCAGCAGTTCTGCCACGCCTGGTTCGGCGACCGGTGATTCGCCCCGGTCGATCGCCGCAGTCTTCATCTGGTCGATGTCGACACCGACGACCTGGTGACCGTCGCGAGTGAGGCAGGCGGCCGTCACTGTGCCGACATATCCCAGACCAAATACTGCAACTCGATCCGCCATCTTAAACCCCTTGTTCACAGGTGTCGCCTGCGGCTGATGTCAGGCGACTCGTGGAGTCGCCTGGCTGGGCCGTGGCCACACAGATTTTCTCAAACTGCCGGGCCACAACGCCCGTCGAAAAATTCTCGCAGACGTGCTGCCGCGCCGCCTGCCCCATCCGATCCTGTCGCTGCGAATCCGCCAGCAGACTCAGAACCTTTTTGGCAAAAAGATCCGCATCCTCCGCCAGCTCGATATGCTCGCCTTCGTCGAAATGCAGACCCTCTGCTCCCAGCGGCGTGCTGACCACTGGCCTGGCCATGGCCATGGCTTCGTAGATTTTGATTCGCGTACCGCCGCCGATTCGCAGTGGCACCACCACGACCGCCGACTTTGAGTAATACGGCCGAACGTCGGGCACACCTCCCGTGACTTCAATCCCGTTCATTCCGTCCAGCTGTCGCACTTCTGCTGCCGGATAACGTCCGACAATCTGCAATCGAGCGTTGGGCCGCGCCGCCCGTACGCGCGGCCAAATGTCGCTTGCCATGAATTCAACGCCGTCCACATTCGGCAGCCAGTCCATCGAACCGACAAATGTGACGAGTTCCGGATCGACAGCTGTGTCGTCGGGCTGAAAGAACTCCACGTCCACAGCCGTGTCGATCGTTTCCACATGTGACCAGCCGTAACGTTGAGCGTACTGTTTTCGATCCCGGTCGCTGACCGCGATTACGGTGTCGAATTCGCGACCGGAGTCGCCCTCAAACCGCCGCATCTTTCGCGCCTGAAGAGCCATATAGCTTCGCCGCAGGACGCCCCGGTCGGTGGCGGCAGGCCGTTCAAAGATTTCTGCTTCCACATTGTGCTGAAACAAGATCTTCGGCGGACCGGACAACCCCACAGCATTCGCTGCCATCTGCACGAAGTCGCAGATCACCAGATCAAACGGCTCCTGTTGCAGCAACTCCTCTGCCCGCCGCCGTAATCGCGGATCGAAATCCTTGGCGGCGTTGTACGGCATCGACGAGAACAGATTGACTGCCAGTTCTCCATAAAACCGGAGTGAGTCCCGCGACGTTTCCCGCCACGGAATGGTGACCATGCGCAGCCCGAGTTCCTCCATCTCCCGCACATGAGGCTCGTCACCCGGCTGCACATTGCACAGGTACGTCACGTCGTGCCACTCAGCCAGGTGCCGCACAATGTTCAGCGTGCGAATTACAGCGCCATGGTCGGCGGGAAACAGCGGACGTTTTTGTAGAAAGAGGATCTTCAACGATTCGATTCGGTATCTGTACAATCCGGGAGGGGGCGCAGCTGAGACAACGCTGTGCCCCAACTTTTGGTAGTTCAGGAATGCAACTTTCTTCGCAGACTCAATCGGTAGGCAGTGTCCTTTATATTCTGCCAGTTGACGAGACGCCGTGCTTTGTTGTCCAGCCACCAGTACGCTGTTTCTATTGGGGACGGCCGTCGACTGCCGTCAACACTCGTTTCGTATCCATACTGCTGAAGTTCGTTGCTGGCGATCCCGTCAAAACGCCGAATCTGCCGCGGATTCAGGCGTGTTCGCCACTTGTTGAAGTTGCCCAGCATGAGGTCGTCGGAAATTGACCCAGCGATAAAATCAATCAGCCGTCCGTCCGAGTCGTCGATCTCAAGGAATTCGATCAGTCGCACGAACTGCTCACGAGGCTCCGAAAGGAAGTCCTCGTATCGTATTTCCAGAAACTGTTCAGCGTTGATGCTCCGGGCGAATGCATTGACTTTTCGAATTGCCGTTGACCAGTCCCGGCCCGCCATAAAGACGTTCTTCTCACCAAACGGCATTTCAAACCCGGATAGTGCGACGTCTCGACCGTCGCGGACCACGTGAATGTACTTTGCCCCTGGAAACAGATTGTACAGCAGAGGGAGGTCGTCGATATATTCGGGTGTCTTGTCTCCCCACCGCTGCATATCCAAGTGTTTTGCCAGCTGTCGAAATGTGGCGTCCAGAACCCCCGCGTAAGACGGCTCTTCGGTGTCTGCCAGGATCGCGTCCGCGGTTGTCGAGAATCCGAACCTCTCGCCGCTGCGTCGAAACCATCGTTCGCGGCAGATATCTTCAACCAGCCGCAGCCGACTTGATTCCTCGGCCAGGTCTCCGTACCGCTCCAGACGATTATAATAACGGACAATAAACTGGCTTTCCGTCCCGAACGCAATTTGCAGATACTTGCGCAGCAGTCTGATGAACACACTTGTTCCGGACCGACCATGTCCAATCACGTGCACCGGTGCTGTGTTGCGATGCACAACGGGCGGTATTGGTCGACCATTCTCTACAGCTGTGGACATGCTCGCCGCGTTGAATTGAGAGTCATATGTTCGATAGTTTTCATCATTCACTCAGACAGCGCACGTTCAAAGACGGCGGCAACTGACTCAGCGGTTTGCTGCCAGCTACGGGATTCCATGGTGCGACGAATAGCTACCGTGTCCCAATCGCGACCCAGTGCGGTGATTAATCCATCGGCAGCGGCTGCCACTGACCGTTCTTGCAGGACGATTCCCAGGTGTGGCTCGGCCAGTGTTTGCGGAATTCCACCGACGGGAGTCGCTACAGCTGGCGTCCCACATGCCAGCGCTTCCATCAACACGTTGGGAGATCCTTCGCGAGAACTCAGCAGAGCGAACACGTCGGCCGCGCTGTAGCAGTACAACAGGTCTTCGTGTGCCACACCTCCCAGTAACCGCACGTGATCCTGCAGACCATGCTCCGCAATGCGTCGTTGGATCTCCGGTGTGTAGTCATTCCCATACGGAGCGGCACCTCCGGCAATGACCAGCAGCATGTCGGGATGAGCCTGTTGAATCTTCGGAATCGCATCGACAAGCAGGTGAAATCCTTTCCGCTCCTGTCGATTGCCAACTGAGACAATGATGGGCCGATCCGGCGGCAGGTCGAGTCGTAACCGAGCTTCGCGTTTTGGAATTGGGCGAAACTTTTCGATATCCACACCGTTCGGGATCACTGTGATCCGATTCGTCGGTGCGCCTTGTCGCTCAAAAGCCTCTGCAATCTCTTCGCTGAGGGCAATGAACTGACTGGCACGCTGAACAGCCCACCGGATACTTCGCCCCATCATCGGTAAACCTGGAAACCGCAGAATGTCTTCGCCACGCCCGGTAATGACCAGCGGTTTGTGGTACTTCTCCGCCAGCATGGCTCCCACAACACCATTGGGGAACACAAAGTGGGAGTCCACGAGGTCAAAATCAAATCCTTCGCTTCGCAGCCGTTCGACGGCGCGACGAGCCGACCGATACATCAGTGCAGGCTGGATATATCCACCGATTTTCGGGGGAAGAAAGTACCGAGGTCGGCGGACGTCCAGTCCGTCCACAAACTCCGCCCGCGGAAAGCGTGACCAGTGCGACCAGCGTGTCGAGACGGGCAAAGGAGGAAAGTACGGCGTCGGAGCCACGACCCGCAACTCATGTCCGTCAAGGTCCGCGACAGCCCGCAAACGCTCTTTAACAAAGACACCGTAGTTTCTGTCAGCACACGATGGAAATGTCGAACTGAGGACAAGAACTGATCGACTCCGCCGTGGCGCTATGGAGTCGCGAACAGTGTTTTCAGATTGAGCAGTTTTTTTGCAGTCAACTGTCATATTGCCTTCACGCCGACGCTTTGGTACTTACCAGATGCCAAGGGCTCGCGTCACAAAAAACGCCAGTCATTCTTGAACGTGCTTCACAAATATGTCGCCCTACGAC
>JBDOMX010000155.1:0-1625 GCA_039831615.1 Planctomycetaceae bacterium | reverse complement strand
AAACGCCGGGCCGCTCAGGCCTGAGACCAGAATGGCGGGGGTGTACGCTTACGGACAGGTTACTTCGGACTGGCTCAACAGTTTGATCTATTCGACAAACTGGATGGGTGGGTTCGCCGCCGGATTCGCATGTGCTTCTGGAAACAGTGGCGGCGTGCGCGCACGAAGGTGAAGAACCTTGTGCGTCTGGGGGTGAGTCTTGACATGGCGATCAAGCACGCGTTGACTCGCAAAAGTTACTGGCGTCTCTCGAGGACACCAGCGATGCGATTCGCGATGCCCAACAAATGGCTGCACGAAGAGTTAGGACTTCTTTCGCTCAAACAGCTCTGGTGCGACCTTGCTCCGCTTCGAGGAACCGCCTGATGCGGATCCGCATGTCAGGTGGTGTGGGGAGGGCGGTCAGCGATGACCGTCCTTACCCGATTTCGTCCTGTTTCGGCTGCCATACCGGACGATTCGATACCGCTTGACGACGGGCCGCGTCTTCGGCAATGGCGACGATGTCACCTCCGAATCGGTCGGAGATGTCACGGCGAATCCGGTGGATTTCGTCAATCGGGGAATCACTCGTTTTCTGTATCATTGCCCAACAGCTCTTCGGAAGTGCAAATCATCGGTATTGGAATACCCAGGTTCGTCAACGCATTGTGAATGCGTGGAACAATTTTGGCGTTCGCGATGTGCTTGCAGTTCCACGTTGATAAATACTGAATTCGATGATGGGCCACCGAAGCGATATGCAGTGCATCGACCTGTGCCGTTGGTGGCAGGACACGAAGTGACATGATTTCGTTCGCAATCTGAGGTATCTCAGGAGCGTCGGGCAACAGTGGAATCCTGTCAAGCGAGTCGAGCCGTATTGCAAGACGATCAGGTCATCGTTCGCTCGCTCGTTGTTCCACCATTGGCGCGTCAGCAACTACCGAGCGGCGGTCACGACTCGCGTGCGTGGTTTCTGGCGCAAGTAGCTGACGATTGATGTTTCGATAAAAACGGTGTCCATCACGACATCCTATTCACGACGAACATTTTTATCTGGCGCGGCGACATAACTGTGCGCCATATATCTCCATGACGGAACAGCGTTTTCCCTGCCAGAAGCATCCGTCATCCCGCTCACGAACCTTGTCGCCCCACAAATGCAGCGGCGTTCGTCCTGCCTTCGGTGCGAATCCTTTCGATAGTCAAACCAGATTCCTGTTCGCTGATGCCATGACCTGCGACTTGATCCGAGGCTTCTGTCCACCGTCAGACCAGTCCTTGATGAGCAGGTCAACTGATCGAACTTCGCCGGATTTCAATACCCAGTCTCGCAGCAATTCACGGTCCTGCTCATTGTGAGCGTGCGCGAAGGCTTCCTCCCACGAGACACCCGGCACCTGCTGACTGACAGTGGCCGCGAGGTCGAACTGATAGAACGTCGGTCGTCGCTGGTCGGGACGTGTGCCGTGATCGACAACTCAGCCGGTGAAATTTCTGGTGCACCGCCAGCAACCACCGACATCCTTGTCGAAGACAGCGATGCCGCCACTGCCGTGCAGACTGCCACTGGATTCTTCGCCGAATGAAGTCGCGGCAGGATTCACCATTTTCTCCTCGGTCCCCAACTTCCGATTGGGATC
>JBDOMX010000740.1:0-1625 GCA_039831615.1 Planctomycetaceae bacterium | reverse complement strand
AAGGCAATGATCAGGACTGCCCTTGCCCGTTGCCGAGCGAACCCTTGAGCGAAAACGTCCACATCACGGAAGCAACTTGACAGATGAGCCACGGATTTGGCAAACTTAGAAACACTGGGAACGGGACTGGAATCCCGAACCCAGCTAACCAACACGCCCTTTGAATAGAAAGGACGGTGGCTGCCATGCAGTCTATGCACCGACGTTATTGCTCGCAATTCATCATCCGGCCAACCGCTTTGGCTCGCGAGTGTTCCCCATCGACGATTCGTTCTGTGGGATCGGTACGCCCGTTCGATAGCACTTCGATACGGCGTGGAATTTCTCCCCGACAATTCAGGAACTCATTTCAGGAGATAAACAGATGGACGAAATCAGAGTGAACGTCGTTAAACGCAAGGGGGCGAATCTCTACCTTCGGTATGTCGATCCAGTGACTGGCAAACGTCGCGAAAAAAACAGCGGCACAAAGAGCCAGAAGAAGGCGAACAAGGCGGCAGGCGAATGGCAGGCAGAGCTATCCAGCGGTGTAGACAGCCACGGAACGGTTGTCCGATGGGCTGACTTCCGGGACCGTTATGAGGATGAGTGCGTGTGTCACATGCGGGATTCAACGGCGATCACGGTCATGGGGATCTTCAACAATTTCGAACGGGTAATGAGTCCTGACAAACTGAGCCGTGTCACGACACAATGGATATCCCGATTTCAAAAACTTCGTCTGGATGAAGTGGTAACGACCACCATTGATGGTGACTGCAGAGTTCTGAAGGCGGCACTAAATTGGGCGAAGTTGCAGGGGTTCATTTCAGCCGTGCCAACCTTCCCGAAGCTCAAGAAAGCCAGGAAGGTGAAAGTCATGAAGGGGCGTCCGGTCACAGCGGAAGAATTCGACAGGATGTTGGATGCCGTCATAAAGGTGGCGAATCTGGAGGTTGATTCAGGCAGATTCCTTCTGCGGGGCCTCTGGGTGTCCGGCTTGCGGCTCGGCGAAGCCATGGGGCTCACGTGGGATACATGGGCGGACGGAATCCGGGTGGACATGTCCGGCGAATCAACCGTACTGCTGATCTCGGCAGAAGACGAGAAGGGTGGCCAGGACCGCGAGTACGCCGTTGCTCCTGAATTCGATGAATTCCTCAGGGCAGTCCCGGAAGAGGATCGTACGGGGCATGTGTTCAACGTGATGCTATCCGGACGAGTCTGCCGGAACACCAACACCGTCTCCAAGAAGCTGGTGGCCGTCGGTAAGGCTGCGGGGGTGAAGGTTGACGAACGGACCGTGAAGGATCGGAAGACGAAGAAAGCTGTCAAGAAAATCGTTTGGGGTTCTGCTCATGACCTCAGACGGGCGTTCGGGCTGCGTTGGGCCCGCCTCGTCATGCCGATGGTCCTGAAAGAACTGATGCGGCACAAGACGGTGCTAACGACGGAGAAATACTACGTCGGAATTCAGGCCCAGGAGACGGCCACGCATCTCCGGCAAGTAATGGCAGCCGAGCTGGAACGTCAAAAACCCAAAAAGGTGAATGGCGAGGTGAATGAGGCAGAGACTGATTCTGCCGACACTCACGAAATCCAGTAAAAACATTACCCCGGGCGGGACTCGAACCCGCACGCTCCTT
>JBDOMX010000293.1:0-6672 GCA_039831615.1 Planctomycetaceae bacterium | reverse complement strand
CGTTCTGCAACGCAGCCCTTCGCCGGCGGCGAAGAGCTGCCCCGGCGTTATCAGTTGGACTACATTTTCACTGGCGAGAACTGCGGTCGGTGTTTTCCACCGCTGCATCGAAGGCCAGGTTTCAGCTGCAGGCCGTCGATGCAACCGCCTGCACGAAGAACAAGCAGTTCAAGCCGGCGGTCTGCGCGACCTCCGCAGGTTAGCCATTGCGGTTCGAGCCCCCAGTCGCGATCTCCTCGGTCAGTTGGCAACTCGACTTTACTGACTCAGGTCGGATACTCCCGAGCGCGCAAGGAAGTCGGCATATCGGCCGCGGATATTCACCCGAAGCGCGAATTGCAGCAACGATCAGAGCGTCGATGGCGGGTCATCAATCAGACGACACTTCCACCTCGATCTTGCCGCCCCTCCGAAGCAGCGGCGGTCGCGGAAGTTGAGAAACTCCGTTGACTACATTCCGTCGATGACACCGATGCGCACAAAGCGTCGCATCACATCGCTGTGAGAAACGGTTCATCCATGGGGGCAATAGCGCCCGTTCGGAGTTACTGAATTCCGGGGCTCGGCGATGCACTGCAGTGAGCGACACTGTACGGAGATACGGCAGTCAGCACCCTCCCGAATATCTGTGTCTACGACACCAAAACACGTTCAGTCCTGGACACCGGCCGACGAATTCCTTGTCTCGCTGGGATATCTGCATGGGGAACCAACCATCACGATCCCGGCGGCTGCAGATTGAAATCGTAACTGCAGCCAGCTCTGCTCGATCTTTCGCAAACTACATTGGGGGATCCCAGTTGACGGAGACGAATCGGTTGTGTTGTTGTGCCGCCGCGCTGATCCGTTCCCGGACCGCGATTTCATGTCCGGAACCGGAGCGAGACACCAATCGCAGAATGACACCGTTTGACACCCATGACAACAGCCGGCGATCCCAGTATTCGATCCCGTACGACGGTGAAGGATCAAACACCATCACCTGCAGACCGTCGCGCGCCCCCAGAGTCAGCACGGAATGTCCCGCACCATCGCGAAAGCCGTGATCTTCCCTCGTGGTGATCAGGTCGGTATCGATATTGACCGACAACAATGCCGGTGACTCATCCAGACGCATCACCGCCGCGCGGCTAAATGGCTCAGCAACAACGTCCCAGTTTGTGTTCCGGGTCATCAGTGTCAGCCCGCGATACACTCCCATCCAGTGTGTGCCCTGACGAGTCAAACACAGGTCTGCCATTTGCGACTCAGTGGCCGCGATCCCATGAAGCCGCAGCAAAGACGCGGCTGCTGCCGGCGAGCAGGTGTACGGGGTTGTCTGAGTGATCAAGGGACTTCCAGAGGCCGTCGGCTCGCAGGCAGGAGCATGTCCCAACACCGGTGCCGCAATGGAGTATCCTGACAGTAACAGGATGGTTGCTGCGACAGCCAGACGCCGCCTGCGGCAAATCCTGTTG
Source organism: Planctomycetaceae bacterium (assembly GCA_039831615.1). Taxonomy (GTDB): domain Bacteria; phylum Planctomycetota; class Planctomycetia; order Planctomycetales; family Planctomycetaceae; genus S139-18. The sequence continues at coordinate 5,215 of JBDOMX010000293.1, read as the reverse complement.
GTTGACAAATACATGCCGGCAAAAAAACAGCCCATCACCGGGTGCCAGTTCGTCAACACGATCAAGGCTGTGTGTGGCAGATACAGACTGAGAAGCGGTCGATTCCAGACGAACAGAAAATACGCGCTGTACGCCGCCATCACCAGAATCTGAATGATCTGCTGAGATCGGCTGGAGGCTGTCTGCCCCAGCCTGACACCTGCCAGCAGCGCCCACAGCGACGTCAGAGTCATCAGTATCAGTGCCATGAACAGATCCATCGTGGTATCTCCCACAGGATCGGGCCGGCCAGATCGTTGTTTCAGATCATGTTTCCGGACCGTCGGAATGACTGGAAATCCGGCACACCATTGCCGACTGAAATGCAGAACCAACAAAGACGGTGGATCGACTTTGTTGTCGTTTCTGCCCGTCGCGGGCTGCGTTTAGCGGGCGTCGTCCGAGCGGCCGAAACGTCGTGCGAAGCGGATGGCCCGGTGACGGGCATACCATTCGCGTTTTTTGCTGTTCGCTGCGTGTCGGCGTTTTCGCTTTCCGTCCGGCATCATTCTGCCCTCCCCTGCTCTCTACAGCGGAGAACCGGCAGGTTTGCTACAGGGCCGATGCTGGAAAACGCAGGCGACATCCCAAATCCGGCGGTGGCCGACAATCAGGCGGGAGCAGCATGCTCGTGCTGACCACGTCGGCGTCAGCGTCTATGCCAATTGTCGCTTAATGCGCGAGACGACTGAGGCAGCTCAACAGGCCTGGCCTCGTTGCGCGCGGTGGCGTCCTGCGCCGGTGGCCTTTTTGATCACGCGAAAACTTCAGCGGTGAGGCACGCCGCCGCAGACTCGAGCCAATCCGGCGAACGCGATGTACAGCGTCAGCTGGCGTCCTCGAAATGATGACATCGGCTCCGTTACCTGTCAGCCCGGCAGTGCGTCAGGAGGGCGTGACATGGGTCGCCAACTCGAGTTGGCATCGGATACTTCGTTCTTGGTCACGAACACAATTCGATGCAGATCGCGAACCGCGGGCCTTGACGCCATCGAACGGATTACACTCCTGGCAGACTACCAAATGGCTCAAACTGCGGTCGGTGAATTCCACCGCTGCACTTAGCGACAATTCCTTGCGGCGGGCGGCCGATGCAACCGCCGCGAGTTTCATCGCGGGCGATTTGACAGCGGTGGGAAGACCTCTGCAGGTTAGCGATTGCGGTTCGATGTCTCGGTTGCGATCTCTTCGGTCAGATGGCGAGACGCAGTTTCTGACTCATGTCGGACACACCGGAGCAGATTCGAACTGACGCAGACAGTCCGGCGTACTGTGTCAGAATGCGGCGTTAACTTGATGACAACAGATCGCTGGCTTGCGACCACACCAATCACCGAAACGGAAGAAACACGATCCAGCGAGCCCGCCAATTAGTGCGCCCATCGGGTAGTACAGCAATGCATTGTCGGGACCGTGTGAATTCCAGTAAACGTAAGAAGCGACGATCGTGGCCGCCAACGCAGAAAGCATGTGACAAACAGAATGCGCATGTGACGTTGCACCGGAATACGACAAACCGATTAGGATTGCAGCGATCGGGGTCGCAAACAGCGCGATGGCAGCTATGTGGAAAAGAATGTTCATCGGCGTTCGGGGGCATCGCAATCAGCGTTACATCAGCGGACATCGAATTCGATCGCCCACCGGGTTTTCAGACGTCATCGTGTCGGCAAGTCTCGACGGCATGGAAAAACCAGTCTACCGAGCCGTCTCTGGCTCGCCGACCATCGCAGGAATCTTATTCCGTTGAGTCGGTGCCGTCCTGGCGTCTGACACTCCGGACGTTCGAGCGGGCTGACGGACGCACCAGGCGCCGGGGAACCGCGCGACGGCTTCATTTCCGGCGACCAGGCAGACTGTCGAGTCAATGTATCCGCCAGCAGCTGAATACTGCCGTTCGCGACGGAAATGACAGGATTCTGTGATCACTCGGACAGGTACTCGTTGCCGCGAACCGGTTGTCCCCCACATACTGAAGGATGCAGCAATACACAATTCGGAGCGATCATGACTTCTGAAGAATCCGTCTCTGCCGATCAGCAGCTTTCGACGGAAGCGCAACCAGCACAGCCGGAACCGTCCGCCACGGACAATCAGCCGTCGTCTGGAGCAGCTGCAGCAGAGAAGTCCAGCTCCACTGTCTCTGATGGCATGGCAGAGGATGTCGGCCTGGCGGTCAAACATCACTTCGCTTGGGTGCAGCCGGTTCAGCGATTCATCGAACGACTGTTTCACTATTTCTTCGTGGGCTGTGTCAGTCTGCTGGGGCTTTGTATTGCCTTCCTGATCCCGGCAGTGATTGCAGTATGTGTGGCGGCGCTACTGGGGATTCCCGGCTACTTGTGTTACCGCTGGTTCAGCGAACCCGGTGAGTACTTTTCGACGGTCACGGTGATTGTCACGATATTCTGGACGGGATACTTCGTGACGCACGGCTGGCCGCGTCTGCGTCGCCTGCTGACGGAAACGTGGACCCGCCTGCAGCCGGTGCTGAACTGGTTCCGTCAGATGCTGGAAAGCGTTTCGAAGCAGGACGAGTCAGACTGACCGGACTGCTTCCGAACTCAACGCCTGCACCGGCAGCGTGTCGTTTTTCGATTCACTGACATGACTCAGCCTGCGACAACGACGACGGAGGTGCATGATCTGTACGTTCCGGCATTTGCTCATCGCAGTACGTGTGCAGGGCTTGCGCAGATCCTTCCGGACCAGGGCATTTTCGCTCGTCACCCATTTCAACCTCCTGCTTCGGATCGACTCCTGCCAGAACGCAGAGACGGTGAAACTGCTCGTTCGGGCGCGAGGTGCCACAATGAGAAACAGGCTCGTCTGATGTAAGCTCGCCGGGCCTGAGACTCCTGAGGTGTACCGGTACCGCCCGATTCATTGGGCAATGAAACTGCTTATTCATCTTCACGCGGCGATAGTAAAGCCCGCCGCAGCGCGACTCTGTGCCCTGACCGTTCGGCGGACCTGACGATCGTTCCCGTTTCCACACCCTGGTTGAAGAACACGACCAACGCCGCTCGCCGGTAAAGAGCAACCGTAAGCAACTGCTGCCAGCACCTCGGTCTTTTTTTGGTTCGTACGTGGCGAAGCAGAGTGCGCTCAGGTCTGCCTTCGTCAGATAGTGGCGTCCCGCGACATTTCGCCGGGGTTTGGGTCCGGAAAATCGAGGGAGCTTCTCGACAAACACCTGCTCCCAGGCCCGGGACACGATGGCTCTCAGAATCTCTCGGGCTTTGTTCGCAGATTGTCCGGCGTTGGACTCGCCGTCTTTCGCTGCCTGTTTGCAGACCCAGTCACGGACGTCTTGAAGATGGGCTCTTCGAATCTTGTGTCAGGTCATTAGGGAACGAGATGCTTCAGGACGTTGTGCTGGTTGACCTTAGCAACAAACCGATTACGGATGAGCAACTGAAGAGCTTTCACATTCGCCGCAGCTTGTGTTGTGCTTTTCATCCGAACATGCGCAAAGAAAGATGTGGCGTCATTTCCCAAGGAACTCGCGACGATGGTTAAGACAAGGCAGCCGGGAACGAATTTCGGCCTGGCGGTCGAAGTCGATTTCTGCGGTGATCATGCCTTCGCCGTCGGGCGCTGCAGCCAAGACGGTTCCCCAAGGGTCAATGATCATCGAGTGGCCGTAGGTGTGAATCCTTTCTGTATGCCGGCCGAATTGGTTAGGTGCGATTAGGTAGACCTGATTCTCAATAGCGCGGGCTTGGAGTAACACCTGCCAGTGATCCCGACCGGTCGCCATGGTGAAGGCCGACGGAATGACGAACACATTCGCACCTTCTCCAACTAAACTCCGAAACAGCTCTGGGAATCGCAAATCGTAACAAGTTGCCTGTCCCACTACTGCAATCGCCGTCTCCGTTACCACGATTTGGTCGCCAGGCACCATCAATGCGGATTCCTGGAATGTCACCTGGCCGGGAAGGTCGATGTCAAACAAATGGATTTTGCGGTACCGGGCCAGTTCACAGCCGTCGGGACCAAACAACAGGCTGGTGTTGTACACCTTGCCGGACTGGTCGGCGTGCTGCGCAATGCTCCCTGCTACGAGCGTTACCTGCAGCTCGGCGGCCAAGTTGCTCTTCGTTTCGCTCGTTGGTCCTGGGATGACCTCCGCCTGCTCGACGATGGTTGGCGGTTCGGCCAGACAATTAAACAACTCCGGTAACGCAATCAGCACCGCACCGCACCGCGCGCGGCCGCGCGCTGCACAAGCCGCTTGGCGGTCTGCAGGTTTTTCGACTTATCCGGGCCGGACGTCATTTGACAGGCGGCCACGACGCAGGTTGACACCAGTCGCTACCTTTTCCAATTGTCCATCGAGAAAACGTGCGCACGCATCGACAACGCAACCAGCTAAATTGTCCCAGCCGATAGATATGTTTTCAATGACGTACGTGTTCCCTAGGGTTCCACCGCGGTCGACAAGAAGATTCGCCGATCTCAACGCGATTCTGGGAGTAGTTAGATTGACGGAGGGGAAGATTCATCGGCGGTCAGCGAACGAAACTGTTTCTCCGCAGGACAGCAAAAGATGCGTGCATTCATCCTTTGTTCACCGGTAGCCGCAGTGAGGAGAGGATCCCGCAGATGCTCCGGTCTGGCACACCGGGTGGAGAACCGAAGTTATCTGGCGAGCGCAGAATGTCGGGGCCGGATGTGGCATCGAAATGATGACATCCCCCTCAATGACCTGTCAGACCGCAACTGCATAAGGACGGCGTGACCTCGGAGCGCAAGCGGTTTCCGGCTACGCGCAGTTGTCGACAATAGCTCCCCGGTTTTGATTGCGCGAGAAATGCGGCGGTGGCGCACACCTCACGCAAATGGCTTCGACGTCAACTCGCAGCGGATGGACAATCCTCCGCGCGAAGCAGCCGATGCCAACTCGCAGAGGTGTCTCTCACGATGACACACCGCTGCTTCTAACGAAAACTTCAAACTGCAATCGGCCGATGCATCCGCTGCGAGTTTGAGCGAGGGCGAACTGACAGCGGTGGGGACACCTCTGAGCTTAGCCCTCGTGCAGTTTCTTGGCGTGGGCGACCTGACCGCCGCAAGAACATGAATTGCCGCCAACCTGCGGATGAGTGCGACTCCCCAGTGGAGTCGCTGTTTCCTGCGTTAGGGTTGTCATCCGAGCTCGGCAGCGTTC
>JBDOMX010001170.1:0-6681 GCA_039831615.1 Planctomycetaceae bacterium | reverse complement strand
GGGCTGGATTGAACAGCGATGGCAGACATCCTCGAATTACGTCTTTCGGTCCGCTGCGACAGATTCGTTCGAATGGCTCGTTGCCCTCGACATACTGCACGTCGTACAGATCGTCCAGGCCATCGGCATTCAGATCCGTCAACAGACAGCTTGTGGTCCAGCCGGGCTGAGATTCACTGGTGACCGGAAGATCGACCGATCGAAACGTACCATCCCCATTGTTCATCAACAGGCGATTCGGACCAATATTGGCAACGTAAAGATCCGGGAATCCGTCTCGATCGGCGTCGCCGACTGCGACCCCCTGGCCAAAGCCGTGTTCGCTGCTGAACGCCAGACGATTCACCTGATCAAAAACACCCACGCGGTTTCTGTAAAGCAAATCCTGATGATGCCACGGCAACTCGTTTCCGGATGGCCAGCTGCCGGCCTGTGTGAAACAGAAATCCGGAGCGTCGTCACCATCGAAATCGATGACCGCCACACCGCCACCAAACCCCTGATAGATCCAGATTCCCGATTCAGAATCATGGAAGCCACTGAAGTAGTTTTCAGTCATACCAACGGTGGCTGCAACGTCATCAAACCGCAATTCACATGCGGTTTCGGACACGGACGAAATTCCAATCTGCGGGGATGATGGAATGATCCTGTTGACCATCTGAAACTGGTCCGCAATTCCACGTGACAGAAGCACGTTCAGTTGATCAGCCGCAGCTATCGATTGCCTGCTGGGTTTTCGCTGTTGAGTTCCCGGAAGTGCACCTGCCGATTTTTCCGACTTTGGCCCATAAATATCCGCCGCCTTCCACCATGCCTGGGACAGCCGCGTTTCGCCGAGTTGCTCACACAACTGAGCCAGTTTCTCCATCGTGGCAGGACCGCGGTCGCCGAACAGGACACTGTGAGCCAGTTGTTCCAGATCATGAATCGCAGCGGCCCGTTCCGAAAAAAGTTCAGCCTCCATCGCGGCCGTACCATGCTGAGACAGCAGCTCGGAAATCAGCTGACAGGCAGAACGATGCAACGGTGCAAGTTGCAGCGCACGACAAAGATCATCCACGGAATCTCGGTAGGCGCCCTCCTGTGACGCCATCCAACCTTTCACGAAGTAAATATCGGGGTGTTCAACGTTCTGCGAACGGACGGCCTGCCGCCAGGTCTGCAGCTCACCCGAGATCAATCCCTGTCGGTAGTAGATCAACCCCAGGGCCGCCCATGCTTCCGCCGGCACCGCGACACCGGAGACGGCAAGCTGCAACCGGGCTTTTGCTTCGGGCAGGTTGCCTTCAAACGCAGCCAGACGTCCCAGGCCAACAATCACAGGAACAAAGCCCGGATTCAACGCTGTTGCTTTCGTAAGCCCGACCCGGTCTTCCAGAAACTCTCTGCGACTGGAAAGGAATACGAGTTCGTCCAGATTCACTGCCCCAATGGCCAGCAGACGTTTCAGGTCCTGCGTTGCCAGAAACTGCCGACCGTGACTCAGCAGAAGAGCACTGCGTTGCCTCAGTGCGAATGTGTCGTCTTCCGACAGCTGCAGACGACGATCGAGCAATGCCTGTGCTGATCGATGATAGCCGCCGTCGATCAGATGCTCAATAGTACTGGTCCCCGGCAACGTCTCCGCAGCCAGCAACCGGTCTTCATGGCGAGTCACGATCTGAACCATATCTGTCAGCTGACCAGCACGGGCAGCCGCTTCCGCCGCCAGAACCAGGATATCAGGCTCATCGGGATACGCTTTCGTAGCCTGGCGAGCGACACGCCAGCCATCTTCAGGATCTCGAGCTGTAGCCAGTCGAATCTGTCGAGCGAACTCATTCGGGGAAAGCGAAGGAACGTAAAAAAACGCCCTCCACACAGCTAACGTACAGACAAAGAAGACAACGGAATTGAGAAGTCGCCTGTTCATAGTTCCAATCAAAAACCGATGGGCAGATTGTGCCCATCGGTTCAGATATCCAGTATTTTTCAACGACGTCAGGAACTAAAACTCGCCCACAGTCTCGCCACCATTTTTGGTCCCCAAGGCTCCCCAAACGCCGTATGGGCTGTCGCCCGCATTACCACCAGGATCTGATGCCGACTTGTTACCAGAGTCGATGTTCTCGCTGATGAAGCGGACAGAACCGTCTCCTAACAGCACCTGAACACCACCTGTGTGACGACTCTGAGTAGAATACACTCCCCATCGTCCGTCCCACGTATCGTTCGAACAACGCGGTGAGTTAGGTGGCAGAACAGTGTTAAAGCCTGTCATTGACACGTTACTGTCGCACCAACGATCGCCAGACCACCCCCTCATAGTCGTGCCTGGGGCAAAATCCCTTTTCTTGGCGGGATCGAATGCATTCAGACAAATTGTTGGGTCGAGGTCTGTCCCGCCAATGATTGCAGTGCCACCAAGAATTGCGAGACCACCCTGCGATCGGACCAGTTCCGCCATCAGAATCGTGTTGCTGCTGCCGTCAAGAATGTCAGAGATTCCGTAGCACGAGGAGTGTGCAAACACGCCACGGTTTAACTGAGCATTCTGTGAAGCACGGATTGAATCACCGTTACTGAATCCGTAGTTGGTCTTGGCGATCGGGCTTCTGCCACCAGCCCAGTCCTGCCTTGGCTGCGAGTCAGACGGACAGACAAGACCTGGAATCTGACTGCGCCACGGCCTGTAATTGGTCTTCCATGGCTCAGGCCCCATTGGCGGGTAGTTCTGTGTACCATTCATGCTGCTGCCTGTCCCGCCACCAGTCATCATCTGGTACAATGGTGCTTGGTCGAAATATGGCAGAAGTGGCGGCAGGCCGCTCAGTCGACCCCAGTTGCCGGTATTCGCCCCAGTCCAGCCGGTACCACCCTTGCCGAACACGAACTTCCCATACACATCATGATAGTTGTGAAGTGCAAGGCCCAACTGTTTCAGGTTGTTCTTACATTGAGTTCGTCTGGCCGCTTCACGAGCCTGCTGAACTGCGGGCAACAGAAGGGCAATTAAAATCGCAATAATTGCGATGACGACAAGCAGCTCAATCAGGGTAAAACCCTTGCTGCCTTGCCGAACTTTTCGCTCCGTTTCATTCATGTGAAGACACCTCCAAATTGGGGAAAACGATAACAAGAAACCATTGGTGCAAAAACGCCTGACGCTTTCGATCAAGAACCAGAAGTACCCTTAATTCTCACCCATCACGTGCTTAACAACAATCAAGTTCTTACCCGAATCACCCAGTTTTGTTTTTTTTTGGGGAAACGCCCCCCATCAGGCACTATATGAGTCGACACAATTCACCCGCAATTTATTGACAAATTGTCACACGCCAAATGCATTTTCTTCATGCAGGCACAATTGGGGTCACTGGTCGACGAGCGAAAATCACCCTTGTTTTCCCATGAAGCTGCCGCATCTGTGACCGCCTTCAGCAGTTGACTCGAAGCTGAGGTCATTTTGCCCTGAAAGACAAACGACAAAATGCAGTGAGCGACTCCAAGCCGTAACTGACGAGATTCTGGGTACTTTGATTGCGAATCAAATCGAATGGGTCCGTGACAGGAATAGTCAACCAATCGATTCGAGGCAGAAACATCTCCAGGTCGACTCATAATGCACCAGCTCGGTCGATAGCGATCCCGAATTCAACAAAACAGTTGTATGTTCGTTTGTTACGATCTCATTGTGCATGTATGCTCTAATTCAGACACTCGCACAATATCCCTCATCCCATAGGAAACTGTCATCATGAAACGCCTGTTTGCTTTGTTACTGTTTGTCGCCTCATCTACTTTCGCCATGACCGGCTGCGGTGAAGCAGACTATTCCGACATCCCCGATGTTGATGCTGCAGAATCAGAGAAGAAAGAAGCTGAAATCGCCAAGGAAATAGAAGCGGAAATGCAAAAGCAAGCGGCTGGTGGCGGCCAGAACTAGGTTCGCATCATCTTTGATCCGGTCATTGAACGTGAAGAGGTTGCAGCACCACGCAGCAACCTCTTTTACGTTCACACCGGAATGCCCTGTTTGCATCAACGTCCAACCTGAGTCACGTGAAGCGGCGCAGCTTCGTCGTAGAATAGTTGTCGTTCACACGGCGCACCTTATCACCGTCAGTTTCAGGGCAGGTTACACTCGCTCTTTATTCGTCAACCATGAATGCGGTCTGGTGATTCTCTGCAAAGTGCTCACGGACGCCTGACAATGTCACTTTGGTGTTCTGAAGGCTGACAGAGTACAAAGCCGGTAGTCCCTTAAATTGCGGGATTGCGTCATCAGTCACGTTTGTCCGATTCGCTTCCAGCATGTTCAGACCGGCAAACCCTTTCTGATTCAGGCCGACGGCAGTGAACTGAGTTCCTGAAACGTCCAGATGGTAGAGAACTGCAACGTCTGCCAGCTGCATAATTGCTTCGTTCGTCACGCTCGCGCAATCAGTCAATCGGATCAGTTTCAGTTTAGCCAGATCGCTTAGCGCCGCTAATGACGCACCGGTAATGGCCGAATGCGTGATTTCCAGAATTTCCAGTTCGCTGAACTTGGCAATCGACGAAATAACGTCGTCTGTGATCTTAGCCGAGCCGATCGACAGCGACTTGATTCCATGGCTCTGCTCCGCCATGCGTTTTATGGTCAGGTCCGTAATCTCTGTGCCGTCCAGCGATAGTTTTTCCAGCTTGGGCAGCGAAACAATAACGTCGGCAATCGCATCCGTCAGCGGTATCCGGGACAGCTTCAGAACGCGAAGATGTGCATGACCAGACAGTGATTTCAGGCCATCGTCGCTGATTCCAACCGCACCGGACAGGTCCAGATGCTGCAGCGACTTTGAAGTCGCCAGAGCTTCAATTGACTTCCCCGTGGCTTTTGTCCCCGTCAGTGACAAAACAGTGAGCGACGGCATACTGGAAAAGACAGCAAATTCTGTATCGCCCGCATCCGGAGCTTCTGCATAGATTTCCTGGAGACTGGTGATGCCTTTGATTTTCGCCAGTTCGGCATTCGATGGACTTCCATCTTCAAAACGAATCGTCCGAGGCTTGCCATCCAGCCCCCGCGAGATCGTGCCACCAGCGATTTCCAGTGTTTCGACAACTTCTTCCTCCTGTTGACATCCAGTCACGCAGACCATCAACAGAAAGGGGACGATCACCTGTGTATGACGCATTTGTGTCCTTTCGAACTCATCAGCTCGTTTGCGAATTCAGTTTCAACTGAGACTGAGCACCGTAATCGGAAAGCGTAACTTCAGGGTAACGACATGTGACGATTTCAGACTGACCGTGCAATCATTGGTTGAAGAATCATACCAAGAATTCCTTTATTGCTCGGCTGACTGCTGAAATTTCATTTCCTGCCTCCACAAATTTGCCGTCGCTTCCCATTGCACGCCCTGTTGAAACCACTGCTGCTGCTCTGAATCGTCCGAGCCAGCAGATACATTAAGTCGTTCCTGAAAGCGGTCCATTTCCTCAAGAGCTCCTGCTAAGTCACCTCGCAGCTGTTTTGTTCGACCGAGCAGCAACGTCGCCGTCGGTTGACCTTTTTCGGCAAGCGCCATGAGATCGGGAAAACGCAGAGCATCTTCAAGCGCAGAATCTTCGGGTGTCAAACGCTGTGCCGCAAGATACTGACGAGTCGCCTCTTCGAAGCTGAATGCTCGTACAGCCGCCTGAGCCGCCATGATGTACTCGGCCGCCTGGTGATAACGACTGGCTGTGAGAAACTCCTCTGGCGTGGTCGCGGACGACAGAACTTCTGAAATCGGAGCACGGCTCAATCGAAGGAAGTTGAGATTCTGCTGAGCTGACCAGGGCCCCATATCAAAACGAGGCACGTCGAATTCCAGGCGAGGCATGTCTTCTGTGTTTAACGGCAGCGATCGAATCGAACTCTGCAACCGACTTCCTGAGGTCAGGAAGGTGGCCATAACCTTGTAAGGATCCGTCATCCCGATTTCGGCCATATCCTGCCGAACATCAACCTCGGGCAGCGGCCGACGAATCCGGCTCAACGAAAACTTCGGTGCTGAGTTTCGACCGACCAGCAACACATAGTGAGTCCACCGGTTGTGCAGGTAATAAACGGTAATGTTGGGGAACGCCGTGTCGAACGTGTTGAGTGTCATTCGAAACGCGTCCGTCGACAACCCTCCCAATGGCATCCAGATTGTGGTGCATCCTCCCTCTGTCATCCTGTCGCGACACAACTGGAAGTACTCAAGGTCGTAGAGATTTGCACTGGACCGGTACCTCAAATCCGTGCAGTCGGACACGATGACGTCGTACCGCTCAATTGTTCTGGCAAGGTATGCTCTGGCATCTTCATAGATAATGCGATATCGAGGGTCAGGATTGTCCAGGAGTCCATGATTGGCGTCTCTCAACAGTGGAGCCATGCGAGGAACATCCGGCGAAATCTCAACGCAGTGCAGTTTCTTCAGTTGATCGTGCAACAGAAACGAATAAGACGCCCCACCGCTGCCGAAGCCAACCGTCAGGGCTGTTTTGGCCTGGTCCGCAATCAGCATACTCCAGTGAGCAAGGCATTTTTGATCCGTCTGCATGATGCTGGACGTCCCGGCCACCGGGACATCGTCGACACAGATTCGTCGTTCCCCCGCCGGATTCTCAATCACGCAGACGGTCCCCGTCACGCCATCATGTAACGCAATGATTTTTTCCCCGGCG
>JBDOMX010000326.1:1438-6686 GCA_039831615.1 Planctomycetaceae bacterium | reverse complement strand
GGGCGATGCTGTCCGTGAGAGATCAGGGATCTTTCCAGCAGCCGACTCAGGTCGTCACGATCGCCGCGGGGCTAATTGTGTCGACCGCCGGAAACCGAATTCACCTGCCAGTTTCATCAGCCCGGTCAGGAACAGGCACAGGGGGAGCGAAACGATCGCATACGCTCGAATGACATGGAGCGCTTCAGTCAGACTTGTTTGCTGAACGATGATGGCGGGACCAGTGATCAACCCCATCCCCACGACCACAAGCACCAGGGGCTGCGTCCACTCGGGAATCTTAAATCCCGGCGCCCGTCTTCCGGTCCACGGATCGTCCGACGTTCGACTGAGCAGGATCGTCGCACCAAGGGTCAGCACCACCGGTAGCAGCGGCAGCAGCGGCCATCCCTGTGGCCGCACGATCCAGTCGAGGATCAGGACGACGCCACCGGAAAACATTCCGCCCGCGGATCGATTCCACATGATGCTGACAATCACCAGTGGCAACAGGATGGAGCCGGCCGGAAGGATGTTCGGTCGGCTCTGTTCCAGGATCATCGCGCCCCATGCTGTCGCGAACATCATCGTCATGTGTTTCATTGATCTCCCCGCACTCCGGATTCCCCGTCAAGCGTGGAAACACGGGCCGGACTCAGTCTCGGGACAACGACCCCGACATTATTGACATCTGACAGCTGCATGGTGGGTTCCACTTTGATCGACCATCCTGCGGCGGCTTCAAAATCTGCGACCACGACGGCCCCATAGTAAAGACACGGGCCGGACACCCCATTGATCTCAGCCGAGAACACTTCGTCTCCGATCGAAACAGAAGCGGTGTCAGGAATCCCGGAGAGCCGGCATCCGTCTCCCGCCCCTTCCAGCATGCCTTCGACGCCCAGTTGGGTGCCTCGGCTGGTCCGCCGGACCAGGCGTATTCGAGCGGAATAGGATTCGTCGGTGACCGGAACAAGCCGGCTCACCCAGCGTCCGGTCTGTTCAACCCGTCCCAGCACAACCGCCCCTGAGAGAACCGGACAACCATCACTAATGCGGTTTTGGGCTCCCTGATCCAGCAGGACACCGTGAGGGGCCAGTACCAGCTCTGATCGTGTCAAACCGTGCGCTCGCCCAGCGTCGATCATCGCCTGGCGAAGAGAGGACGGCATGCCATGACGGCTCAGCACGCGGGCAGAGATCAGATCGAATTCCACCAGCGGCGCGTGATGGTTGCTGTACCCTTTTGACTCATTGTGCTGCCGCAGCCGATTATTGAGTTGGGCGTTTTCGATCAGCAGCTCCCGACGCTGCTGTTCCAGGCTCTGTCGTTGCGTGTCGTCCGACTGCGGATGGGATTCAATCGGCGCAGCATCGACGGCTGAATCTGAATTCCAGGATATCGCCGCAACGACCAGTCGTCCAGGGCTCAGAACATCATGCAGAACCACACGCATTCCGGACAGGAGTTGCAGTCGATCGGCCGTCGCCGCTAAGACGGTGAGCATCACCACACCGGCAAACGCGGTCCACAGGTTGCGAGTAGGATTGGACGAGTGCATGTCACAAATTCATGTGTCGCGGCGCCAGGACATCTAAGACCCGTTGTCGAGACGATCGGACCATTGATCGAGATGATCCAGACATATCAGGACGCCACGCGTGACAGTGGTCCGCGGAGATTCAGCGATTCGGACAGGAATGCCAAGTTTGTGATTCAAATATCGATCAATGCCGCGCAGAAGTGCTCCCCCACCCGCCAGGACGATGCCGGTGTCAGCCAGGTCGGCCACCAGTTCGGGCTGGCATTTTTCAATCGTGGCACGAATTGAGTCCACGATGTGTTCCAGTGGTTCATACAGTGCTTCTCGTACCTCTTCACTGGTGATGACAGCCTTGCGAGGCACTCCACTGGCGGTATCAAGTCCGCTCACCTCGCGACTCAACTCATGGTCCAGCGGCGCGGCGCTTCCGATACGCACCTTAAGTTGTTCGGCCGAGAACTCTCCCGTTCGCAGGGAATACTGGCGGCGCAAATACTGGACAATGGCGGCATCCATTGAGTCGCCGGCAATGCGAACCGACTGACTGGCGACGACGTCACCGAGACTCATGACCGCGACTTCTGTCGTGCCGCCCCCGATATCGCAGACCATGCTGGCCAGCGGTTCGGACACGGGTAAACCGGCTCCGATGCCCGCAGCACGTGATTCTTCGATCAGCCAGACCTGCCCGGCGCCAGCACGTTCGACACTGTTGAACACCGCCCGTTTTTCGACCTCCGTGATACCGCCAGGGACAGCGACAACGACCCGAGGCTTCAGCCCCATTTTTCTCTGGGCCGCCTTGCGGATGAAATAGCGCAGCATCGCTTCTGTCAGTTCGAAATCGCTGATCACGCCATGCCGCAGTGGACGCACGGCCGTGATGCTTTCCGGCGTTCGGCCAAGCATTTGATGGGCCACTTTGCCCACCGCAGCCCCCCTTCCGGCCACCTGCCGGGAACCAGTGGGCACGGCCACGACCGACGGTTCGTCCAGACGAATCCCTTCTCCTGGCAGACCGATCTGAGTGGATGTGGTCCCCAGATCGATTGCCAAATCGGAGCAGAATCGTTGTCGCATCCAGTTCAGCATCCGTACTGCCAGAGCTCCCAGAGGGCACCAACCTGAAGACGCAGAAGCCGTTTCTGCAGATTTCAGAGTTTTTCGGCACCGATTGCCGGTGGGTCGATTGTACCGGTGATCAGCGAATCGCCGCAAGACGCACATGAAGCAGCGTTCGATGGGGCTACGAGCGCAACCTCCGCATCACCGATTTCCACAGCATTTGACGAGCTCCCAGGAACATGCCGACGGCAAATCCGACCAGGTGAGCCGCGTTGGCAATCGACCCAAGAGCGCCACCCATGCAAAGAAACAACCATAGAATCGCGAAGACGAGCGTCTGTTGCGGTAGTCCTAACCCCTCGTGCGGTTGGGTCTTTCCTTGCATCCACGTATAACCAATGATTCCGAACACAACTCCCGACATCCCGCCGAACATGGGACCGGACCAGTAGAATTGAGCCAGATTGGACGTCACGGCCAGCAAGAAAACCAACACGATGTAACGCCGTGGACCCTTCACGAATTCAACAGCAGCGCCCAGTTGATTCATCCACATCATGTTGAAAAGAATGTGCAACACACCGAAATGGATAAAAATTGGCGTGATCGGTCGCCAGAATTCTCCGCGGAGCACCGAGCCCCATGGACTCACGGGAAAACGAATCCATTCACCCGTTCGGTCAAACTTTGTGACATACAGGCTCTGCAACAACGCTGATTCTTCGTTCGTGCATAGCGCCGGCAGGCCCATCATTCCAGGTTGCACGTCATTCCAATCGGTACAGACGATCGCGACCAGCACCGAAACAACAATCAGGATCGTGGTGGCAGGACGAGCGTACCACCAATGGCCGCTCCAGCGTTTCGTCAGATCGACCTCACGCCGACGAACCTTCTTCTGAACGTTCGCCTCCTGTTTGGCCAGTTTCTTCGCCTGCACAAGCGCCACATCGTAGCTGCTGTCTTCAGGATTCTGCCGAAACACCTCCAGGATCTCATGCGCAGCCTCGCGATCATCGTCGTTGACCACCCAGATGACCCATTTGCCTTGCTCTTCTTCCAGACTGGCCGGAATGGACTGCGTCACCAAGTAACCGGCAAGCCGTTCTGCGTGCTGTTGATTGGTTAGTGTTGTCAGTTCACGCATGGTCCGACTTCCTGCAGCGATCAGCCATTGCCATCGATTCGCGGGCACAATATCAGCAGCGACTGGCTGGGGCCAGTTCTCGCCCGGAATACGGATCCGGCCATTGATCGCTGGTCGAGCCCTCGACGCGCTCACATAATGGAACAATCTCAAGTGGCTGACACCAGACCCGGACTACACACCGTGAACCAACGTCCATCCAATCCCCATCTTGGCGGCATCGTCCACACTTATCAGCAGTACGACCCCGCCCGCTTTCCATCGCCCACTCAGCCGCCGCCGGACGTCGTCTCCCCGGCGTTCGAACATATGCTTCACTGGGGTTCGATGCGAGAACTCACGGAGGAAGAACTGGCCAATGCGATTCGACTGGACCCGGGACAGTTTGCCGGACTCGGCCCCAGTCTGGAGTCCCTGATCGCCATGCTGGAAGAACGGAGACGCCGAATTCTGGCGAAGTACGAGGCAAACACGGTGCAAAAACTCTCAGATCAGCAATTTGCAGAGTCTTCGAGTCGTCTCCGCCCTCCCGCGGAATTCGAAAAGCAGCTGCATAAAACCCTGCGGTCGGAGCAGCTTTATCAGCTGGAACGGCTCTGGTATCAGGCCGAACGCAGCCACCCGCATTTCGCCGCGCAGCTGCTTCCACTCATGGAAGCACTCGGTGAAAAGTATCAAATTGATTTTTTGGTATCGAACTGGGAGTTCACAGGGCGCGAATCGCTGGACATCCCCAGGGCCCTTGAAGTTCTCGCAGAGCTCAAACAGATTGAAGAACTTCTGAAGCAGCTGGAAGAAGCCAAAGAGACAGCTCAGCTGGCCATAATCGACATGGAAGACCTGGCAGACTTCGCTGATCCGGAAGCGATCGAACGACTGGGCGAGTTCCAAAATCAGGTTCAGCAGTATCTCCGGGACCTGCTGAAAAATCAGGGCATCACAGATGCGGATGGTCAGGTCCGACTGTCGCCTCAGGCCTATCGGATCTTCCAGGGGCGACTTCTCGAACGGATTTTCAGCAACCTCGAATCCTCACGCGCCGGGCGCCATCAGGGACCCATCGAAGGCGATGGCGCCGTCGAACAGCAGCGCACGAAGCCGTATGAGTTTGGTGATTCTGTCGCCCAGATGGATATTCCTCAAACGATGATCAACGCCATGTTGCGTCAGGGGAATGAGCGACCCATTCGTCTGCAGGCTCGGGACATCGAAGTCCATCGGTCGCGAAATAATCCCAAATGCGCGACCTCGGTGCTGATGGACATGAGTGGTTCGATGCGGTACGACGGACAGTACGTCAACGTGAAACGGATGGCCTTGGCGCTCAGCGGACTGATCCAGACGGAGTATCCCGGTGATTTTCTGCAATTCATTGAAGTCGCCAGTTTCGCGAAAGCCGTCCCTGTCGGGGATGTCGTCTCTCTCATGCCAAAGATCCCCACGATCACGGATCCGATTGTGAGATTGAGAGCCGATATGAGCAATGAAGACGTGAGCGAGTTTCAGATTCCCC
>JBDOMX010000326.1:0-1428 GCA_039831615.1 Planctomycetaceae bacterium | reverse complement strand
CGAACCTGCAGCACGGGCTCCAGCTGTCGCGGCGGTTTCTCGCTGGCCAGGATACCCCGAATCGTCAGATCATCCTCATCACTGACGGACTCCCGACAGCTCACTTCGAGGGCAGTGAACTGTTTCTGCTGTACCCACCTGACCCGCGCACTGAAATGGCCACCATGCGGGAAGGCCAATTGTGTCGACAGGAAAACATTACAATCAATATCTTCCTGCTGCCCAGCTGGTCTCAGTCGCACGAAGACGTTCAATTCGCTCATCGGCTCGCAGAGAGCACGGGCGGGCGGGTTTTCTTCACCGCCGGCAAAGACCTCGACCGCTTCGTCGTATGGGACTACGTCGATCAGCGCCGGGAAATCATCGGGTAGCCGTCGGATCTTCTGATTGCCCCTGACTCCGCATAAGCGGTTCGCGGCAGTGAATGCACGAGGAACTGCCAGCGATCGCCGATTGACAGGCCGCTTCGTTCAATGGGTTAGGGGATTCAACCGGTCGATCCACTCCGCACATGCGATGAGTCGCAGGAATTGTCTGAGAGACATTCAGAACTCCTGATCTCTGCGGAAATCAAGTTGGGCTCCGTGCCGCGTTCGATGGCAAATGGTGTCAGGAAAATCGGAGTGCCGATTCCGAAACCCGTTGTGTCCACAGTGTTTACGGATTTGGCCGGAATTTCTTCCTGACACCATCCGACGAATGTGGTGTCATGTTATTTTCCGCACCCGGATATCGCGAAATTCTCGCAACTTCGTTAAGCACAGGCAGTTGGGACCAAGCCATTGAGCCCGAGATCAGGACTTCTGACATTGTTTCGTATTGCAATTCCGTCCGCACGAAACGATTCTGTTTGCAGTTCACCGTGTCCTGTTTGACGGCAACGTACATGAAAAAACGTGGATTCAAGAGCTGGGTCTTCAACCGCATCGAAACTCAGCGCAAGCTGACCGTTGCAGCGGCCCTTGGGATGGCGTCTGTCGGGCTTGTGTTGTTCCTGATCGAGGCGGGAATAACTTACCTGCTGTTCAAAGTGCTCTACAGCCCTCGGACAGGGTTCCTGGTTGTGACGGGAATCTTTGGAGTCATGGGCCTGTATTCGTGGAAGCTGGCTAAGAAAGATCTGCGGGACAGGCGCCACAAAACACTGCACAACAATGAGAAAGTCATCCTGAATGTGGTCCCTGCCACGTCTCAGGTCTGGTCATGGGCCTTCGGCAGTATGGAACCAGACAGGTCGATCATCGAAAAACTCATCGGAGTCGCGATGATCGTGCCGCGGCTGTTCTGTGCCGCCTGGCATACATGGCACAGACTCGAAGATATCCGCAGGATCGATTCCGACACGACACTGAGTGTGATGAAGATTCTGTTTCGCAACGACCACAGTGTCACCGCCCAAAAACTTGCCGACGGACTTGGTGATGTGGG
>JBDOMX010000266.1:0-28119 GCA_039831615.1 Planctomycetaceae bacterium | reverse complement strand
CTGAGCCCGACCTTGTACAATACCACGAAGGTGATTCGTTCTGCGAAAACACGGACAGAGCGGAATTGAGATCAGCGATTGGTTTCCCAACATAGCGAAGCAGGTTGACAAGCTGGCCATTGTGCGGTCCCTGTGGACGACGGACAGCAATCATGGCGCCCAAACTCAGTTTCATTCCGGACGGCACCAGAACGACGGTGACTTCCCCAACCTCGGCGCCTGGGTCGATTATGGACTCGGATCGCTCAACGAGAATCTTCCGCAGTTTGTCTCAATCGGAAACCGTGAATACTGGAACAAACGCGATGGCCACTACCTTGGTCCTGCGCACGACGCAGTGCCGATGCGGATCGATCCCGAAAACCCACTCGATTACAGCCGACCGGCACGTGACTTTTCTCCGGAATCGCGAGCCGTTGGTCAGGATCTGATCGGCCGCCTGAATGCACAGCGTGCCCTCGAGTATCCCGCCGATCCTGCGATGGCGGCGCGAGTTGCTTCGTACGAACTGGCATTCCGCATGCAGCGTTCTGTTCCGGAAGTTGTTGACTTTGGTCAGGAGTCCGCAGGAATCAGATCACTGTATGGAATTAACGAACCTCGTTGCCGCGAATTCGGGATGCAACTGCTGGCAGCTCGTCGACTCGTCGAACGCGGGGTCCGTTTCATTCAGATTCAGCACGGCGCTGGTGGCGCCGGCAAATGGGATGCTCACGGCGGACTGAAGTCAAACCATGAAAACAATTCATTCGCAGTTGATCAGCCGATTGGGGGCCTGTTACAGGATCTAAAACAGCGTGGCCTGCTGGATGAGACGCTGGTCATCTTCGCGACCGAGTTTGGACGAACACCGGGGTCGCAGGGTGCGGATGGACGCGACCATCACATCTTCGGATTCAGTGTGTGGATGGCTGGGGGCGGGATCAAAGGCGGGGTCGCACACGGTGCAACAGATGAGATCGGCTTCCACGCCGTCGAAAACCGTCATTACGTGACAGACATTCACGCGACAATTCTCAAGCAACTGGGCCTCGACTCTCGTCAGCTGGAGATTCCCGGTCGCAAGCGACTGGACATCGACCACGGCAGGCCCATCGACGAGATTATCGCCTAAGTTTACCGCGCCGTGCCATGGCTACGACCCGAGTTCAATCTGGTAGCAAACACTTTTATGACGATCACTCCCGGTAAGACAATCATGCAGTGTCGCAAACCTGATCATCAACGAGTTGTGGTGCACGTGGCCTGCTTCGTGCTGATCACGATTCTCTTCTCGGGCAGTGTCTCTGCAGCAGAACCAGCACTCATCGATCAACATGTCAAAGTCTATTTTCAACCGGGCCGCTATGGAGGTTGGCCGGCAAACTACGGAATCTGGTCGTGGGGTGATGAAATTCTGGTAGGGTTCGAGCTTGGTTATCACAAAGATCTGGGCCCCGGGCGACATGCCATCGACAGGGACAGACCGCGAGTGCCCCGGTTCGCACGTTCGCTCGATGGTGGCGAGACGTGGGACATTGAAGAACCGACACTCCTTGATATTGAGTCGCAACCTGCGTCACAGCGATTGCCATTAGACTTCACCCATCCGGACTTTGCATTGCGTGTCCCCAAAAACGGTCGTCGCAATGGGTACTCTGAAATTCATTATTCATACGATCGCGGTCGGACCTGGTTGCATCCAGTCAAACTCAACATCCCCGGTCTCCAGGCGCGGACCGACTATTTGATCGACAGCAAACATGTGTGCACGTTGTTTCTGACGTCCGAAAAACAAGATGGCAAAGAGGGCCGTCCTTTGGTGGCTCGAAGTACTGACGGCGGAGATTCGTGGAAATTCATTTCCTGGATTGGTCCCGAGCCGAAAGGCTTCGCCATCATGCCTGCTTCCGTGCGACTTTCCGACTCCCATATTCTGGCGGTCGTGCGGAGCCGTGAAGGACCTCAACGCTGGCTGACGGCCTGGCTGTCGCAGGACAATGCGAACACCTGGCAGCAGATCGATGATCCGATTGACGACCTGGGCGAGGGCAATCCTCCCAGTCTGGTCAAACTCCGGGACGGCCGTCTTTGTCTGACTTATGGCTATCGAGCTGCACCGTTTCGCGTTGCGGCAAAGTTGAGTAGTGATGACGGAAACACCTGGAGTGACGAAATTGTATTGCGGGATGACGGTGCCAATCGAGACCAGGGATACACGCGGACGGTTCAGCGGACTGATGGCAGGATTGTGACCATCTATTATTTCAACGACGAAATATCTGGTCCCGAACGCTACATCGCTGCCACGATCTGGTCGCCGCCGAGCTCCAAATAGTCCATTGCGTCGACCGATCAGGCACACCACAGCAAGCAGCGGTGATCCACCCCGCACCTCACCACTCCTTTGAACTGTCGAGTCGACAACTGGCACTGGCCGGTGCTCCCCGGACTGCAAACAACTGGAGAAACAGTCGGCCCAAAGAGATCTTGAGAACTTACAACACAATTTGATGGAGTAGCGCACGTCCATGACGCTGCATCACCGCATCCTGGGCCCTGCAATGAGCACTGACTGATGCACACGGAAAGACACCCGCATGCCCTTTACGGCAAACCTAACAAGTGATCGTGACACGTTCGTTACGGAGTTGCAGTGTGGACTGAATGGAGACTGCTACGAGGCAGACACGGTGCAGACACTCTCCAAAGCCGGTCGGCCGTTACTCGTCCGATACGATCTGAATAAGCTGTCCAAATCGATCACCAGGGAGGAGTTATCTGCAAGACCAGCAGATCTTTGGCGCTATCGCGAATTCCTTCCCGTGCGTCGCACCGAAGACATCATCAGCCTTGGCGAATTCCGGACCCCGTTGGTGCGGTTGTCGAAGCTGGAGACCGGCGCAGGGCAACTCATCGTCAAGGATGAAGGGCGGTTGCCCACAGGCTCTTTTAAGGCCCGTGGCCTGTGCATGGCTGTGTCGATGGCACGAGAACTTGGAATCGCCAAAGTGGCCATGCCAACCAATGGAAATGCCGGAGCGGCACTGGCGGCCTACGCCAGCCGCGCTGGCATACAGGCGTTCGTCTTTTGTCCGGAGGACACGCCTGAAATCAATGTGCGGGAAATTGCAGCACAGGGCGCCAGAGTGTGGCGTGTCAATGGGCTGATCAATGACTGCGGTCGCATGGTCGGCGAAGGTAAGAATGAAATGGGATGGTTCGATTTTTCGACTCTCAAGGAACCATATCGCATCGAAGGTAAGAAGACGATGGGACTGGAACTGGCGGACCAGATGGGTTGGAACGTACCGGACGTGATCTTCTATCCGACCGGCGGTGGGACGGGACTCATCGGCATGTGGAAGGCCTTCCAGGAACTGCAACAGATTGGCTGGCTGACGGGAAAGCTGCCTCGAATGATTGCAGTACAGGCGAGCGGCTGTGCACCCATAGTGAAGGCGTTTGAAGACGGAAGTCAGCATGCCGATCTGTGGCCGAATGCTCACACAGTGGCATCAGGGATCCGGGTTCCCGCGGCCATCGGTGATTTTCTGATCCTGAACGCGATTCGGGAGAGTCATGGCTTCGCAACAGCGGTGGATGACGACGCGATTCTGGCAGGTCTGCAGGAAGTCAGTCATACCGAAGGATTCCTGATGTGCCCTGAAGGTGCGGCAACGTACGCCGCATGGAAAAAAGAACTTGCGTCAGGCCGCATCAGCAGTAACGAACACTGCGTCCTGTTTAACTGTGCCAGTGGCCTGAAGTATCCATTGCCTGAGGCGAACCGGAGTCTGGATTGCCGGCGGCCGGTCGACTATGCGGCTTTGTAGTCGCAGGAATCGACGATCGTTCGAACTCCGCGTGCAACGGCTGCCTGCTCGATCATGCCGATGCTTCTGTGATACAGAAAGTGAGGTGCCGTATCGGGGTGGTCTGCTTTGAATTTCGAGAGAACCAGGTTAGTTCAATAGCGCCAGCCCCTGGAGATCCGTTGGGACGCGGAACAAATGGCCTTCCGTTGACGTCACATACAATGTTGTCAAATCTTCATCGCCAAATGCGCAGTTGGTTGGCCTCTTAGCCGGGACATCGTATCGATTGACGATTGTTCCATCCGGTGAGAAGACATAAATAGACGGGCCCGGTCCACCCAGCTCAAAACCAGCCGTGGCGACGATATTCCCGGCAGCATCCAGACACATGCCATCGACGCCGCGGTATTCACCGAAATCGTGTAACACAGCGGGGGCTCCAAGCGCGCCATCGTCTTCGATCGGATACGCTCGCAGTTCACGTTTCTCGTCAGGACGGCGTCCGCTTTGAGCGACATACAGTGTCTTCTTGTCCAGCGAGAACAGCAGCCCATTGGGACGCGTTGTGTCGAAGGCCATCCGCTTGATGGTCCATCGTCCATCGGTACTGCACTCCAAACGATAGACAGAATCGTGATCGAGTTCCTTGTTGGAGCGATCATAGCTAAAGGGACCACCCGAGCCTTCATAGAACGGGTCCGTGAACCAAACTCGTCCCTGGGGATCGAGAACCAGGTCGTTGGGAACATTCAGAAGCTGTCCTTCGAACGCATCGGCCAGCACCGTGACCTCTCCATCCTGTTCGTAACGGACCACTCGCCTCGCGCCTCCTTCACATGCGAGAATCCGCCGTTCAGCGTCCATGACCAGTCCGTTCGCGTAATTCGTATCAATGCGGTGAACGGACAACTTCGCTGTCCGAGGATCGTACCGCATGATCCGACACGCTTGAATCTGCGTGTAAAACAGTGTCGAGCCATCCCAAACCGGCCCCTCACTCACGTCGCCGTACGCCGGCTGGAGCAGTTCGAATTGCCACGTCATCTGTCTGCTTTCTGTAACCCGGTCAACCGGACCGGCATCCACATGGTCCGGCTGATCAGTTTGTCAGCTCAGTCGTAATCCATCACATGGATCGCTCGTGTGCTCAGCTGATCGACGCCATCGAAAAACTACGACTGCAGCTCCTTGTCGAGTACTGTCAGCCGGCGCATGACCCGTCTTTCGGTCCCCGTATCGTAGGGTGTTGAACGGTGCAGGGTGCAGCGATTGTCCCATACGACAAATTCACGAGGACTCCACTTGTGCGAAAACACAAATTCAGAACGGGTAATGAAATCGTTCAGTCGTTCGATGAGAGCACGGCCTTCTTCTCTGTTCAAGTCAACAATGGATTCGGCCATGTCGCCGAGGTAGATCGTTTGCTGTCCCGTCTCGGGATGATGTCGCACAACTGCATGACGGACCGGCGGAGCACTGCGAACCTGCTCGGCGGTCAACGGTGTTGGATCACGCCGCTGCTTGTGAAAGTTCAGGTGGTGGACTGCCTCAAGCGCATCCAAACGCTTCTTCATGGAGCCAGTCAGCGCATCATAAGCTCGATACATATTGGCGAACTGCGTTTCACCGCCCTGGCGAGGCGTTTCAATGCTGTACAGCATCGTGGCAATGGTCCTGCGCTTCGTCCAGGACCCGTCGGTGTGCCAATAGAGCGTACCTGGGTCAGGATGCCTGCCGTCTGGCTGACCCTTCTCGTCAAGATTGGACAAAACATATAGCTCTGGAAACCGGCGATCATGAAACTGGTTCAGGACGTGAACCTGGGGCTCACCAAAACGTCGCCCAAACTCCAGCTGTCGCTCGGGAGGGATATCCTGGTCGGAAAAGATGAGCACTTGATAATGCAGGAATGCCTGGTAAATCTCGTTGAAGAGGTCGTCATTGAGCTCCCTGGCAAGATCGACACCTTCGATTTTCGCCCCGACATCTGATGTCAGGGGCTGCACCTTAAAGTTTTTGATCGAAGTTGGTGGGAGTGGGATCATGAAAGACTCTTCCCATGGTCAGTGTTTTGCCGGTGAAACCCAGGAATCCATTTCTGATCGTGGGCCGTGTGCCAACGCTGTTTTGCGACCGCCGCCGCTCAGGCAATATTGATATGAACCAGGATTCAGGATAATTCGTTGATGAGCTGCCATCAACCGGACAGGCGGCATGACAAATAATCCAAACAGGTGCACCAACACGATCGCCCCCCGAGGCACGCAATTGTACCTGCCACAGATTCTCAGCGGGCCAGACATGAGATATCATCAGCATCTGCAGACCGCCCCACTTGAGAGCTGAATTCTGCCATGTTTGATCTGATCCAAAGGTTTTCAACTGTCGCGGGAATCAGTCGTCGTCGGAGTGTCCTGAAGGCTGGTGTTCTGGGACTGGGCGGAATGTCTATCGCGGATCTGCTCCGCATTCAGGCTCAGGCGAGCGGGACAACTGAGTATCGGACCACTCCGACACGAAAGTCGGTGATACTGTTGTGGCAGCAGGGCGGCCCCAGTCACCTGGAAACGTACGATATGAAACCGGACGCCGTGACAGACATTCGCGGTCCGTTTTCACCGATTCGTACCAACACAAGCGGCATCGAAATCTGCGAGCTGCTCCCCAGCCATGCTGCGATTGCGGATAAGTTCACATTAATCCGTTCGTGTTCCCACAATTGGAGTGGCCACAACGATGGCATCCCAATGATGGTCAGTGGTTATCCGGGCTGGGATGAAGGTCGGCACGAGTCGACCAACCCGGAGCTCGGCGCTGTCATCAGCAGAGCTTTTGGACAAGTGCACAACGGACTGCCGGTTGCGGTTGGCATGGGAGCTCGACACTACAACTACGTTCCCACGACAGCCACCGGCTACTGGTCAGATACCTTTCGGCCACCCACTGTTGACAAGGGGTTGAATACCGGAGTTACAATCGACGGCACTCGACTGGACGACCGAAAACAGCTCCTCGGCCAAATCGATCAGTTTCGGCGAAGTGTCGACTCCGGCAGTCTGGAGGCGGCCGACAATTTTCAGCAACAGGCGTTCGACATCGTCAGCGGCACGCTTGCTCGAGACGCCTTCGATGTTTCTCTGGAAGACAAACGCACTGTGGCTCGCTACGGCGACGGCTGGGGCAGGCAGGCGCTTCAGGCTCGACGGCTTGTGGAAGCCGGAGTCAATTTTGTGACAGTGGGTATTCCCGGAGACAGTGAAATCTACAACTGGGACGACCATGCAGTCAATGGCGACCTGCCAACCGCCATGAGACAGCGGCTGCCTCGTTTCGATCGTGTCGTTACGGCGCTGATCGAAGATGTCCACGAAAGAGGCCTCGACGAAGATGTCATGATTATCGTAACCGGCGAATTCGGGCGAACTCCCAAAGGCAACTATCGCAAGGGCAACAGCGACGGAAAAATGAATTGGGGTCGCGATCACTGGGCGAATGCTATGTCGATTCTCGTGTCCGGAGGTGGTAAGCCAATGGGTCGAGTCCTCGGAGCGACCAACTCAAAGGGCGAGCACCCAATTCACGGGGAAATAAGTCCTCTGGATATCCACGCGACGATCTACCACTTTCTGGGCATCGACTACAAACGCACATACAACGACTTTTCCGGTCGGCCAATCCACATTTGCTACGGCGACCACATCACTAACTGGGGCTGATGCAATTCTGATTTCACGAATGATGTTGATTAGCTTCGTCGTCGTGGCAGGTAATCTGCCTGGCGCTGGATATGTCAATGGCACGGCAGCAGCTCAGCCGGATGAGTTTCGTGTGTCCGTCGGCGAGCGTCAGCTGTTTCTGGACGATCATGGAATTGTCGGTATCAGCAACCTGCGGCGCACGATGCACCAGCCTGCCAAGCGGGGTGCTGTCATCCGCAGTCCGCAGCCGACGAAAACAATCCAGACGCGAACGGCACCTGTCTGGGACGAGAAAGCAGAGCTGTACAAAATCTGGGTCATCACGGTTGACGACAACCTGTGGCAGAGTCGAGATGGCCTGCATTGGACGCCGGGACCCGCGACGAATATGCGAGTGATGCTGGCTGCCTGTGATCCACTGGACAGGGATCCTGCTCGGCGATTCAAAGCACCGCTGCTGAACCGGGGCTTTGCGGTGTCGCCGGATGGTGTTGAGTGGAAGCAACTTGGCCTCCCAGGAGTGAAGAGTTCTGATGAAGGGAACTTCAGCTTCGATGCCGAACGAAGTCTGTTTATTCACACCGTCAAACGCGGCGGAGTACACGGGAGAGCCGTTGCGCTGGCAACAAGCTCTGATTTCGAAACGTGGCAGGATTTCGGCCTGGTGTTCCAGGCGGACGACGAGGATCAGGAGCGAGGAAGAAAACACATCGCAGATCGGCTGGCCGATCCCACGTTGCAGCAGACCCTGTTCAACGATCCAGAGGTGTACAACGTCGACGTCTACAACATGGGCGTCTTTCGCTACGAAGGTCTGTACATTGGGATGCCGGCGATGTACCACGCCGTCGGCCCGGTTCCCAACTATCCGAACACAGACGGTTTTCATCTGATTCAGCTCGCCTGCAGCCGGGATCTGAAAGACTGGCAGCGGCTGGGTGACCGGAAGACGTTCATCGGCCCGTCACGGATCGAATCGGGAGCGTATGACCTGACACAGATTCTGCCGCCATCGGCGCCGGTCGTGCGTGACGACGAATTATGGTTCTACTACACCGGACTGAAGTGGCGCAGCTCTTTCAAATACATCGGGACCTACCCCAATGGTACGTACGAATCGATTCCAGGTCGGGATCGCGACGGCGGCGCCGTCTGTCTGGCCGTCCTCCGTCGCGATGGTTTTGTCTCGCTGGACGCCGGCGAGGAGCAGGGTCATGTTGTCAGCAAACGGTTCGCCTGGTCGGGTGACAAACTGCTCATTAACGCCGACGCGCGCGATGGCGAAGTGCTGGTTGAAATTCTCGACCTGCAGGACGAAGTGGTCGCGAACTCGGTCTACTCAAAAGGCGACACAACGCGTGGCGAGTTGCAATGGAAACCGGACGAGCTGACTGGCTTGCAGGACCGAGCGGTGGCTGTCCGCTTCACACTGCGAAACGCGAAGTTGTACTCGTGGTGGATCGAGTAGCAACAACAGAAACAGAAGTTCAGCAGTCTTCGTTGGGTTTCGACTATGTTCTCCAGAATGTTGAAGCGGGAGTCGGTTCGTATTGAATGGCCAAATGCGGAGTTTCGATGCGCTGCTGCTTTTGGAACAGTGACTCGATTCCCGCCGCGGTCATGCCGGTTGTCAACAGTGTCCTCTCAATGGGATAGGGTGACTTGCCGGTATGAAACAGCGACTCAATGTGGTGAACCTGAGGGTTGAAGAAATTGCGCATCGAATAATACGGCAGATAGACCAGGACCGAAAACATCCGGCCGCCTTTTAGCCGTGCGGCAACCGTGCAATCACCAACGACACCAGCGTTTTCCTGACCAGGCCGCCCCTGGAACTGCACGATTGTTGCTTTCATCCCGTCCAGGTATTCGAAACGGTAGGCATATGATGCCGGAGCCAGACGGCGCATATCTTCGATGGTTGGAAAGACCACTCCCCAGTTGGGGCGTACCGGATTGATTGTATTGCTGCGCGCGAACACAGCTTCGAGAAGTCGGCGATCGAAGCCGCCACGTTCCCAGGAACCCGATTCAAGTGCATTCCAGAACCGATCTCCACGCAGAGCCTCGACCGCCCGGACACCGGTTTCGCCGCCACGCCGGCGTTCAACAATCGACTGCATGGCTTCGAGCACGTGAATATCTCCACCGTCGATTCCGCCGGCCCACACTCCGATGACTTCCTCCACATCCGCTCCCATGGGAAGATCCATGGACGGCAGGCGACGTGCGACCGGAAGAGACGATCCGGCCATGAAGCCAAAGTCCATTTCCCGGGACGTGTCGACCATCTTTTTCGCCCATTCCCAGTTCCACGAGAGGTGCTTGTCGTTGAATACCGGGGCGGTTCGGCCGCTTTGTCGATAGACGTCGACGATCTGCTGAAAGTATTCGTAGCGGGGATAGAGCCGCTGACCTTTCTCATTGTCCGGGTATTTTCCGTGCTCACCGATCAACAGAACCCCGTCGACGGCGAGCGAGTCGCCGCCCCGTGTCAGAGCCTCGGCAATCGTCGGATAGATCTTCATTTGGGGGTGGTGACTGGCTCGATCGCGACTCAGGTCATTGTCCCCCACCTGCTCAACATAGAGGGAGACGATATCCATTGACGGACGATGGTGACGACCTTCCCAGCCGTATCCCTCCAGAAACCGGTCGACGATGTGCTGTGAGTGTGAATACTTGTGATAGATCGTCGTCACGGCAGCAATGCGAGGCCGACGCTGTTCGACAGCCAGGGCAGAGTTTGCCAGAGGCAGGGTACCTGCGACGCCGGCCAGAAAACCTCTTCGCGATAGACTCATGGCAACCCTTTGGTTTTGACTTTCGGTATGTGAGCTTCGACGTTCACAGGACGTCACATTCGGCAGCGCTTCACCGTCGCAGCTCAAATGTGATGAACCGGTCACACTTGTGGAATCACTGTGATTGCTCATCGATGAATTCGCGCGCTCGTGCAATGACTTCTTCTGTGATTCCCATGTGCCCCTTGTCCGGATAGCGATGGAATGTGTGCGGTGCCCCACACTTTTTGAGGGCATCGACCATCAATAACGCATTGTCAATTGGCACCGAACGGTCGTTGTCCGAATGCAGGATCAGGATGGGCTTCATGTCTTTTTTGACATGATTGACCGGGGATGCCAGGACTCGTGCCTCCATTGCGTCGCCGTCAGTCGGAGTCCAGATATCGCCCCAGCTCAACTTCGTCAGTTCATAGTTGGCCGCGACGCTGATCACCGCGAGGAAGTCATTGCTGGCGTCCTCCCAGCCACCCGTCCGTTCAAACGGACCATCACCCAGCGTCGCTGCCAGTGACACCATGTGGCCGCCCGCCGATTGCCCCATCAGAAACACACGGTCCGGATCGACGTTGAGTTCCTTTGCATGAGCGTGCACGAATCGGATGGCACACTGTAGGTCCTGATAACAGGCTGGCGCCGGACTGGCACGTACAAGTCGGTAATCAATCGACATGGCAAAGAATCCGAATTCCGCCCATTGCTTCACGACGATGGTTGAAGCGTCTTTTTTGTGTCCACCGTACCAGCGTCCACCGTGTACCGAGATAATTGCCGGAAGCGGTTTTTCTGCAACGGGATAAGCGATATCTGCCAACAATCCCGCCCCATGCACCCGGCCGTACACGACATCCTCCCGGACCACGATGTCAGCGGCCGATAATTGCTCAGCGATTAACAGTGCAGCACTGAAGAATGTGAGAACAACGACCGCCGACCGAATCATCGAGTGAATCATAAGAGACTTCCTGCAGGATAGGTTAATGTCTATGCGCCAGTGTCATTTGCTGCGCGCGGATTTTTCTGATTCCAGAAATGCGAGGAGATCGGCAAATTCGCGATCCGAGAGTTTCTTTTCAAGGCCATCCGGCATGGTACTCACCGTTTGCGTCGCTATCTCCTCAACATCCGTAGTGGCGATCTGATGAAGTTTGCCCTGGCTGTCGCCCAGCACAAGCGTTTCGTCGGATTCGGAGACGCGAATACCTGATATCACTTTGCCGTCATTCATCGCCACGACAACTGTTGTGTAGCTCGGGGCAACCGTCCGGCTGGGTTCCAGAATCGATTCGATCAAATGGATTCTTGAGAAACGGCTGCCGATGCCGGTCAGATCGGGCCCGATACGTCCGCCCTCCGGACCCAGTCGGTGACAGCGAATGCACGCCGCTTTTTCTGCGTTCGCAAACACCTTGCGCCCACGATCGACGCTGCCGACGGTCTTCAGGGCATAAGCGACCAGCCGTTCGTGCTCGATCTTCGAACTGCGTCGTCGAAAGCGCAAGTGGAATCTGGCTGACTCGCTGCCGTCGGGCCCAACGTTGGCTACCAGCAGGCTCGTTCCACTTTTGAGCGTTGTCGAAATGCGATCAGAGTCCGGCTGGAATTCCCCCGATTCTTCACGTGCATGAATCTCATCACCATTGAGCCACAGGTGCAGACGACCTGTGGCGGAAGTGAGAATCTCGATGGGCGTCGAACCATCGACTCGGATGGGCGTCCAGGCAACCCATGCGGTATCAGCTTCGACAGATCCGTTAAAACTCAATGTGGCTGGTGAACCATCGGCGATCGCTGTGGTAGTTCCGTCGGACCTCGACACATTCAAATCTGTTCCGTTCGCATCCTTCAAGTCAGCAAGGAGCCGTTCCGCGGCGACGTTGGAAAGCGGACCGGAGACCCGCCACGCCAACGGCTGGCCGCTGATTCCATGGAGAGTGGCGATCGCCGACACTGTCGTTTCGCGGGAGACCGCGAACTGTTTCTGCCATGAGA
This sequence comes from Planctomycetaceae bacterium, assembly GCA_039831615.1. Classification (GTDB taxonomy): domain Bacteria; phylum Planctomycetota; class Planctomycetia; order Planctomycetales; family Planctomycetaceae; genus S139-18. Next base: position 15,828 of record JBDOMX010000266.1, on the reverse strand, counting down.
CAAGTGTCCGCACAGCCTGGCTCTGAAATCCAGATGATGGATTCCGTGCCGCGGCATGAACGACGCGATCGATCTGATCCGGCGTTCCAAATACCTTGAGATAGTCCATAGCGGCCGACTGTGTTTCTCGCCGTGCCAGTGCGTCGGCCGCCACCGCGACCGCGCGACTGTCCTGCAACTGCCTCAGGGAATCAAGACTGGCCGTGATCAGCGTCGGGTCGCTCCCGTGTGCAAAGTCCAGCAACGAGTCGGTCATTTCGGCCGCACCGAGCGATCCTGCGGCTTTCACAGCAGCCAGCCTGACATCTGCATCTGTTTCCAGGAGCAATCGTCCAATGTATTCCAGCGCACGTCGGTTTCTGCGTTTCGCCAGCGACCGAATCGCTGTGGCTCGAACAACCGGATAATCGGAATCAAGCTTTCGCAACAGCAGGTCGTCGACACGGAATTCCGGTCGTAAGCCAAACTCGAGGAGTACGGACGCAAGTACGGGGCCATCTTCCAGCTGTTCGGCAAGGGGAACAAGCGGCGAGGCGTTGTCAGCTGTTGCTGCGATGAGCATCGCCAGAGCGACAAGGCGACTGTCGTCTGACAGTTCCTGCCTCAGGATCGTCCGCGTGAGTACTGGTTGAATGACAGCCGCCTCACGACTCGGCAGCGTCCCCAGAATCGCATCCACACGCGGGGCGTCGGTCTCTTCACTGAGCCATTGGACCAGCAGGGACAAGTCAGGTTCGATCCCTTCTCGCACCATCCGACTGAGCACGAACGCGCGCACATCAAAGTCCTTATCACGCAGAATTGTATTGAGCGCACTTTCGATTGCCGTGGTTCTCTCCCAATCCACCGTCGCGGCAGGCCGAGGAGCCGGCCGAAACCCCCAGTACGTCCACGGCTCCGTTTTTCGCGCCATTCCAGCCAGCACATCCGCGTACTCACGTCGATTTTCGGCATTTCCATCGTTCCTGAGACGATTGATGAGTTGGTCAGCCACAACGCAATCTCGCTGTTCGAGAATTGTCTGCAGGGCAATTCTCCTGAGCCGTGGTGAATCATCCAGTAACCGGTCAACGGCAGGCCAGTTCGCAGCGTTCCGTAGTAACTGCTGCGCCGCGTGATCCAGGGCGGGATCCTGGACGGACAAATGCCTTGCAATCCATCCCGGTGCCTCCGACCACTGCAGTCGTCGCATGACAATCATCGCTTCGAGTAAGACGCCTGGATCTGCTCGCCCGACGATTTCCGCAATCCGTTCTGCGATACGGTGATCTCCTGGTCCGGAGCTGATCCTGTCATTTTGCAGAATCGGATCCGTCAGATCACCGATGGCGCGAATGGCCTGTGCCCGGACACGGGCATCCGAATCACTGGCAGCCACATTGAACAACATGTTCACTGCGGCATCCTGCGTTGATTGAGCGATGATCCAGATCGCATGGAGTCGCCCATGCAGTCCAAATTGACCGGACTCCAGCGCGGACACCACTGGCGCGACAGCGCCGCGGCGTTGTATTTCCAGCTGTGCAGCGACACGTTGATGATGACTTTCCGCATCCAGCTGCCTGATGAGAGTTGCATGATCCAGATCACTCGACGCAGTCGTTTTGAATGTTTGTGCTGATTCTGCGGACGACACACGATAGATCCGTCCGCGGCCGCGCTTTGGGCGCTGACCATCGCACCAGTCTGAGATCAACAGCGATCCGTCGTAATCAACCACAAGATCGGTCGGTCTGAAGCCGTACGGATCGTCTTGAGCACCCGTGGCAAAATCGATTTCGGTCATCGGTGCAAAGCTGCTGCTCTTGGGCGTCCGGTGATAACGCACAACTCCACGACCCCATTCGCAGAAGTACAGACTATCGCGATAGTGCGCTGGGAATGCCGTTTCGAGATAGCTGGTACCGCCGGCCGACGAACCACGCCCCAGGTCGGCCAGCGGCGGCATTGGTGCGTCCGGCCGTTCATAGTAGTGGTACGGATACCCGTGATCTGAACCAAAGAAACAATGACACACGCGAATCATGTAGTCGCCGCCGTCGTTCTCGTTGTCGCGGACAAAGACGTTAAGGCTGTCATCCAGAGCTATGTCATAGATGTTTCGCAGGCCGGTCGAAAAGACATGCAGGTCTGATCCATCAGCACGGCAGCGCAGGATTCCGCCTTGCTGAAACAGCAGGCGGTCACCTTCGGGCCGCTTCACGTCACAGCCTCGATCTCCCAATGCGAGGTACAGCCAGCCATCATGACCGGCAACAATGCCGTTTGCACAATGCAGTCGGTTGTCGTTCTCTTCCGGAGGCAGTCCAAGACCTGTGATCAGGTCGCGCCGCTGGTCCGCGACACCGTCGCCATTGGTGTCCCGCAATCGTGTGAGCAGAGGCGCATGCATCACGAAGACGTCGCCGTCGTGAAATGCGAGTCCCTGAATCGAATTGCATTCATCCGCGTAGACGACCGAATGCTCGGCATAGCCATCAGCGTCGGAGTCCAAAACCAGCCGCACTTCGTCACGGCGAATGATCTCAACTCCCAGCCCGGTCATGTAATCGTGGGCAACGAAGACTGTTCCCGGACGGGGTCCCAGCGCAATGACCGATGGGTACTCGATCAGTGGATCGCATGCAAACAGCGTCGCCTGAAAGCCATCCGGCAGTTCGAGCGGCGGAAATCGTTTTTCGGTTTCGGGCCCGGTCCGGGCGTGCGTTTCCGTACTTTGCTGAGGCTCATCATCAGCCCGCGTCATCGAATGCAATTCGATCATTGCCATCAGGGACAGTACGCCGAAGAGCCATCGTCGCATCGCTCAACTTTCCGGTCCAGTGATTCCTGACCGTGAAGTTCCCTCATCCACATCCTTGCTGGATTCTTCGAAGGATGAGTTGTCACGGACAATCGGAACGATCCGTCGCCCCACAGGATACGCAATTCCGTGCGTGATGACACGCAACCGTTACAACACGGGCCGGCACTTCATTTCCTTCACTGATCGCTCATCGGAGCTTCACTTTTGCACAAGCGCGACGAGCAGCATCGTGGATCCCACAGCTATTCTGCTCGGTGATCAGCGACGCCGGATCGTTTGATCAGGACCCGCCCCGGCGAATTCCGGCCAGGTCTCGCGAATTGATTCTCACGGTGCTATCGTTCGCCCTGATGGTTGTCTCTGCAACACCTTACGAATTGACTCATCGTGTCCCATATCAGCCAGCCGGCCACTTCGAAGGAGCAGAAGTTCAGTCCGATCCACGGGGAAAACACACTGCTATGGACCGTCTGGTTTACATATGGTGCGTTTTACTTTTGTCGGACAAATATCTCAGCGGCAGTTCCGGGACTGAAAGAATCGGTCGATGCGGGCGGACTTGGCCTGAGTGCAACGCAGGTCGCAACGATTCTGGCCGCCACCAAGATCGCTTACGCCGCAGGTCAGCTGATCAACGGCCAGTTCTCCGAACAACTGGCGCCGCGAAAACTACTGGCAGTGGGCATGCTCGGAACAGCCCTGCTGAATGTGCTGTTCGGGTTTGGAACGGCTCTTTACTTTCTGATTTTCATCTGGGCCTGCAATGGCTATGCGCAGTCGCTGGGCTGGACGCCGTGTGTGCGTGTACTCGCCAACTGGTTTCCGATTGCCCGTCGAGGCAAAGTCATTGGTTTTGTGGGAACCGGATATCAGGCGACTGCGGTCGCAACATTTGTGGTGTCCGGACAGGCTGCCGACTGGTTCGGCTGGCGAGGCGCGCTGTGGATCCCTGCCGGCCTCATGGTGGCCGCTGCCCTGGTCATGCTGCTGTTTCTGGAGGAGCGACCGAGCGATGGTGAATCCAATGAGACAGCCGCAGGGGTCGTCGCTTCAGGCCCCAGGAACGATCCGCGAAATTCAGTTCTCGAAAACTTCCTGTTGACGATCTCAAACCCATCGCTCTGGCTCCTGGGAATCTCACTGGGGTTGCTCAACGCCTGCCGCTATGGTTTTCTAGACTGGGGCCTCACACATCTCAAAGAAGTGCAGGACACAGGCGTCGGCAAAGCCGCCCTGAAGTACGCGGTGCTGCCGCTGGGAGCGATCGCCGGCTCGTACGTCGCCGGCTGGGCAACCGACCGATTCTTTGGGAGCCGGCGCGCCCCAGTCACCTGTCTGCTGTTGGTGGCACTTGCCCTGTTGAGCCTTGCTTATGAGCCGGTTGCCCGTGCCAGCGTTCCGGCAACGATGGTGCTGTTGGTCATGATCGGGTTTTGTATTTATGGACCGCAGGTGCTGTTGGTTGGCACGGCACCGGCTGATCTCGCACGTCGAGGGACTTCGGCCGCGGCGGCCGGCTTCGTGAACTGCATGGGATACATCGGAGCCGCGGGCGGTGATTATTTCACTGGACGGACTCTGGACGCGTATGGCTGGGAAAAAGCGATCTTTCTGTGGGCTGCCTGGGCCCTGGCGGCGGCGATCACTGCAGGACTGCTCTGGAACGCCACGGCCGGCAGCGACCGGGAACCCCAAACAACAGTAACCTGATGAAATGCAGTGTTTCTGATCTCTACACGCGCGAGGCGCAAATCGATATGAGAGCAATTATCATTGGAGCAGGGCGTGGAAGTCGGCTGATGCCGACAACGGCCGACACCCCCAAATGTTTCGCAGCAGTCGCCGGCAGGCGACTGCTGGACTGGGCGGTTGATGCGTTCCGACAAAATGGCGTTGACGATATCGTGTTTATCGGCGGGTACCGAATTGATGCCGTTCAGGAGGCGTATCCGGAATTCACGTTCCGCCACAACACCGATTGGCCCCAAAACAATATTCTCGCGTCGCTGTTATACGCCGCCGACCAGATGGACGAACCATTCGTCTGTTGTTACTCGGATATTCTGTTTACTCCCGACATTGTGGAATCTGTGCTGCAACGCGACGACGACATTGCCCTGGGAGTTGACACCAAATGGCTCACTCGCTTCGAACACCGGACGGAACATCCGAGCGATGACGCGGAGAAGGTGACTGTCGCCAACGGCACGGTCACGCGTGTTCACCGTGAGATCCCGGAAGCCGAGGCCTATGGCGAATTCATTGGCCTGGCAAAATTCTCCGAGAGCGGAGCGGCTGCACTGCGACAGGACTACGAAAGCCGACGAACAGAATTTACTGGCCGACCGTATCGCGAGGCCCGAGTCTTCGAGAAAGCTTACCTGATTCACCTCCTTCAGGACATGATTGAATCAGGCACGAAGATGGTACATGTGGACACACCCGGCGGTTACATTGAAGTGGATACGCAGCAGGATTTTGAGTATGCGCAGCAGTTCTGGACGGAACGACATCATGACAAGTGAATTAACATACCCGCACGTCGCAGGAATCACGTCGATCTCGATCATCGGCAGCTCGATTCCAGACAGGTCCATGCTGCGTCTGTCACAACCCGGAGGCCGGCGATGACAAACACACTCCTGTTTCCAACGTCAATTATTGGCTCGATGCCGCGGCCCGATTTCGTCAAAGATTTGATCGCCGATGACAGTCCCCACTCGCAAGAAGACTTTCAGCGGCTGATGGGTTCTGCAATTCGGTCGGTCGTCGCACTTCAGGAAGCGGCGGGCCTCGACGTCGTTTCAGATGGTGAATGGTGGCGCAAATCATATATCGGGGTGATTGCAGAACTGGCTCACGGTTTCGAACTGAGTACAAATCCGGCCGATGGTCGGCCGTGGACCGTCGTGGTGGACCGCCTGTCACCAAAACAACCAGGCTTCATTGCGAAAGAGGTCTCATTCCTCAAGAAGCTGACGGACAAACAGATTAAAGCCACTCTCCCGGCTCCCGCGTTGCTCGGCGAACGGATGTGGGATCCCAGCGCTTCGTCAAAGGCGTACCCAACTCGCGAAGACTTTGTGAGAGACTGCGTACCCATCCTGCGTCGCGAAATCGAATTACTGCGCGAAGAAGGTGTCTCGATTGTACAGGTGGACGATCCACACTTGTGCCTGTTCGTGGACCAGGAGATCCGTGCCGGATACCAAAACCCGGATCAGGCGGCAGATTTCGCGGTCGACATGGACAATCAGGTGGTCGCAGACTTCACCGATGTCCGTCTGGCAGTTCATCTGTGCCGCCGCGCAGGAGCCCGCGCGCGGGGCGACGCACAGCATCAAGGCAGCTTCGAGCCCATCATGTCGCAACTGCGGCGACTTGACGTCGGTCATATCACTATGGAGTTCACAACTCCGGGTTCGGGCGAGATGTCGGTCCTGCGTGAACTGCCTGAACACGTGGAAATTGGCCTGGGTTGCGTGAGTACATTGCCAGGCGTCGTGGACTCGGTGGAGACAATCGTCAGCCGAGTGGAACAGGCCCTCGAAAACGTGGCGCCTGAACGGATCACTCTGAATCCTGAATGTGGATTTGCTCCCGGCTCGGCGGCAAGAGTTGACATCGATGAGGTGTACACGAAATTAAAAAACGAAGTTGCCGCAGCTCACATTCTCCGCGAGAAATATGGATAGAAAACCTTGCCGCGTCTGTCGGAGATATCAAGTACCCAAACCATGGCAGCAGTGAGATTTTGAATTCGAATCAAGTCTCGATCGCCGCAACTCGGGCATCATGGTGACCTCAGTTGAGTCCGGATTCAGCCCACGGCCAGTTGAATCACACCGCAAACCATCGCAATCGCAGCAATGATTCGACGCGATGTATGCTGTTCCCCAAGAAACCGCGTACCGAGGATCGCTCCAATCAGGATGCTGATTTCACGAGAGGGAGCAACAGAACTTAGCGGCGTAAATGACATCGCGGTGAGGATCAGGATGTAGGATGCCGGGGCCAGGATGGCAACGCCAATAACTTCCCACCGACGATTCCGCCACACTCGTCGGACAGTCGCCTTTCGTGCCAGCGCGTGTGGCGTCAACATCAGACAGATTGCCAGCCCGGTTGACACTTCGAGCAACACGGGAGGCACATGAATTTCGCTGACGGCGTACTTATCCCAGACACTGTATATTCCAATGCAGACGCCGCACAGCACGCCCCATCTGACGGCGGCACGCGCCTTCTCGTGCGACTCGCTCGGACCTGGGCGCCAGGTCAGCAGCACCACACCAACCACGACCAGAATCAGACCGGCGACGGTCGCTGTCGACGGGCGTTCGCCGAGTATCGTGACCGCCATCATTGTTGAAAGCAGTGGCCCGATCCCACGCGCCAGAGGATATACGAGCGACAAATCTCCAACCTGGTAACCTCGCTGCAGCACAAGGAAGTACAACAGGTGCAGGAGTGCTGTTCCACACATGAACCCGCATCCGATCCACCCGATGTCCGGTCTTTGCGCGAAATAAAGCACGATTGCAGCCGGCACCAGCAGCACGGACGAAACTGCTGTGAACAGCCAGACGAAAATCGCACCGCCACCGGCCTGTTTGGCGAGCAGGTTCCAGATGGCGTGGAAGAACGCAGAAACCAGGATTAGCACGATGGCAGTGATCGTCAACGGTCGACTTTCTCATTGCCGCGTTAATTCAGGGAGAGCATAGAAACACGCAGTTGTCACGGCATGCGGTGTGACGTCGAGTATGAAGCGTCGCTACGCGGACGCAAGAGTCCCGGAGGATGTCTCGACGCAAATCACCAGAGCGTGTCGCCGGCGGCTGCCGCCACAACAACCTGAATCTTTACCCCGCAAACGTCTGACTCGCGCCGTCAACCCGGATAATCTGCCCGCTCACAAAACGTGCAGCATCGGTCGCCAGGAATCCAACCACAGACGCAACTTCGTCGGGACGTCCGTAACGATCCAGAGTGCCCTCCGTTACAAGTCGCTCGTCTTCGATCTCATGGATCCGCAGGAATCGCTCCGTAACAGTACCACCCGGTGCGACACAGTTGACCGGAATATTGTGCGGACGAAGCTGCTCGGCAAGACAACGGGTCCATGCATGCACGCCGGCTTTGGCGACACTGTAAATGGAACCGGACGATCGTCCGAAGCAGCCCGCGATACTGCCAATCGTGATGATGCGTCCGCGTTTTCGCGCCATCATTTCAGGTGCAACTTCACGGCAGCACAACATCGTGCCAAGCAGATTTCGGTCCATGACGCTCTTAAGATCGTCGACAGCGATATTCAGACAGTCATCGTCCGCAGGTCTGCCGCCGGCTCCAGCGGCCGTGCCACCGGCACCGATATCTCCTCCGGCGCAACAAACAAGAATGTCAATCTGTTGCCATTTTCGACGGATCTCCTCAGCCACACGATGCATCTCAGTCTCGCTCGTCACGTCTCCCCATGTTGGCATCACCTCGCCACTGGTATTGGAGGCGATTTCGGTGGCAAGCTCTTCCATGGTGCCACCTTCGTCAAAGGTGCGAGGGCTGTCAGAGCGGCTCCCGTGCACTGCCACCTTCGCTCCAAGTCGCGCCAGCTCTTCCGCCATGACTTTTCCCAGCCCACGCGACGACCCGGTCACCCACGCCACGCGAGAGGCAAGCGGCTTGTTATTTTCTGGCATGAATCTCGATTCCTGTTGGTGAGGTGGCGATTCGATGATTCAGGGCGCCTAATTCTTATAGATCTTGTGTTGCGGACGGCCTGACAGGATTTGTTCCTTTCCCCAATTTGTGACGTCGCGGAACGCATCGCTGCGAATGAATTCGGTGAATGCCTGTTCATCCGACCACTCGCTGGTGATCAGGTACGAGGCACCATCGTCAACGTCTTTCCACAGCGTCGATTCACTGTGACCATCAGCCGCTCGCAGAGCTCCGATCACGGCAGCAAATTTATCCTCGAAATCCTGCTGCCTGCCTTCGATCACGTGGTAATTCATGCCAACAGTTATCATTTTGGTTGTCCTCTTCTATTTGGTGCAGTGGCGCCCTCACGGCAATCGGCAGGTCAGGTGACCACTCGAATCAACTGCCCGTGGCATCGCGGGAACTTTGCCCGAAAGATCAGGATCTTAACGAACAGGGAACCCTTCGCGAGTCAACGTCAGAACAGCTTGCTCTGCATCCTGCCGACCACACGGGCAAAACACTTCGCCAACAGACAGACGGCTGAACCAGGGTGCCGGCGACCGAAAATGCTGATGGCTGCCATCCACGACAAATGCCTGCTGCTGAACGGCAGTTCGGCTGGATTCTTCACGCGGCCACACTGATCGGCATTGTAAAACGCGGGCATTTCCCTCGTTCCCGGGCGCCAATCCGGGCAACGGGGGAAAAACTGTGCCATGGAATGCTGATGCGTTCCAGTTCGTCGGCCGTTCTGTCGCGGGGCCAATTTTGCCTGATAAATCGGATGAAACATCCGGAATTTGACCAGGAGGTGCGATATGATCGCTGAGGCACTCACGGAGATCATTTCTGCAGGAAGCATTCCTGCCATTTTACTCAATCGAGATCGGCAGAACATGAATTTGAATCGAAACAGGCGCGGCCGAACGTGTCGAGTTTGGTTTCTGATTCTCGTCATCGCTGGCGGTTCAGGAGTCTCTGTAAACGCGGAACTCCCTGAGTTCCTGGTATCGGCGCGGCGAATTCTCTTCCTCGGCGACTCCATCACCCACGCCGGACATTATATCAGTCAGCTGGAGACGCAGCTGCGTTTAAGACGTCCGGGCAATGTTCCGGAGCTGGTCAATTTGGGATTGTCCAGCGAAACCTGCAGTGGACTTTCTGAACCTGATCATCCATTCCCACGTCCAGACGTCCACGAGCGGCTCGACCGGGCACTCGACAAAATACAACCGGATGTTGTGGTCGCCTGTTACGGCATGAATGACGGAATCTACTATCCATTCAGTGAAAAGCGTTTCGATGCCTGGAAGAACGGCATCAATCGCTTGATTGAAAAAGTGCAGGCGACAGGAGCCAGGCTGATATTAATGACTCCACCGCCGTTCGATCCTCTGCCTCTTCGCAAGCAGGGCAAATTGCGGCCATTGGGTTCCGAACGCTATGCGTTTTTTGCGATCTACGAGGATTACGATGACGTTCTGTCGCGTTACGCTGCCTGGATCATGGAACAGCGCGATCGGATCGATCTGGTGATCGATCTGCACACGCCCGTGAATGAGTACATCAGTGAGAAGCGAAAGACCAATGCTGACTTTACGATGTCACCCGACGGTGTGCACGTTAACGTGGAAGGACACCAGGTGTTGTCGACTGCAATTCTCAGCGCCTGGGGAATGGGAAAGCCGCTGCGCGTGCCAGCAGAGATGCTGAATCTGGTCGAGCAACGTCAACGTCTGCTGCACAATGCGTGGCTCAGCGACGTGGGACATCAACGTCCCGGCGTCGAACCCGGATTGCCGCTCGAACAGGCGAATGCCAGGGCGGAACAGATCGAACAATTGATCCTCAATGTATCTCATCAGCCATGACGAAATACGCGACAAGTGGATTCCTGGCTGCGTGGGCCGTGTTGATGACGGCACCAAACGTCCATGGCCGCGAACAGGTGGACTATGAGCAGTCCATCAAGCCGATTCTCGAAACTCACTGCTACAGTTGTCATGGAGGGCTCAAACAGGAATCAGGGCTGCGCCTCGACACAGGTGCATTGATTCGCCAGGGCGGGGACAGTGGTCCAGCAGTCACAGCAGGCGATGTGGAAGGCAGCGCACTGGTCGAACGTATTACTGAATCCGACGAGTCGCTGCGAATGCCGCCTGAAGGCAAATCGTTAAGCCCGGAACAGATTCAACGCATCCGGGACTGGGTGAGTCAGGGAGCAACGTCGCCGGACTACGAACAGCCGGAGGAAGACCCGCGGGAACATTGGGCGTTTCAGAAACCGGCGCGGCCGATTGTTCCGCCTGTCACGAACACGGACTGGTTGCGTACTCCCGTCGACGCATTCATTGCTGCTGAACATGAAAAACGCGGACTCGCGCCGTTGTCGCCGGCAAGCAACCACGTCTTGCTTCGCCGAGTCTACCTCGACCTGATCGGCCTGCCTCCCAGTCGCGATGAACTGCATGCATTCATGACGAACGAATCACCCGATGCGTTCCAGCAGGTTGTTGACAGCCTGCTGGGTCGTCCGGAGTACGGGGAACGCTGGGGCCGGCACTGGATGGATGTCTGGCGGTACAGCGATTGGTACGGCCGCCGTAAAGTACCTGACTGTCTCAACAGTTATGGCCAGATATGGCGATGGAGAGACTGGATCGTTCGGTCGCTGAATGAGGATAAGGGATATGACCGCATGGTCATGGAAATGCTGGCAGCCGATGAGATTGCTCCGGACGACGACGAGAACATCGTGGCGACTGGCTTCATCGTCCGCAATTTCTATCGCTGGAACTACAACACATGGATGAAAGACGCCGTCGAACATACGAGTAAAGCGTTTCTCGGATTGACTCTGAATTGCTGTCATTGCCATGACCACAAGTACGATCCAATTGCAAACGAAGAATACTTTCGCTTCCGGGCTTTTTTTGAGCCCATCGAAATCCGACACGATCGCGTAGACGGCGAGCCCGATCCCGGTGAATACCCGAAGTATTCCTACGGAAAATCCTACAAGCCGATCACCAGCGGCATGGTGCGCATCATGGACGAAAAGCTGGACGCCAGCACGTTCATATATACCGGTGGTGAAGCTCGCAACGTGATTCCGGACAAAGCGCCGGTCAAGCCCGCTGGCCCTTCGGTGATCGGTGGCGACGTGCTCGCGATTGAACCAGTCGATCTTCCCGTGACATCATGGTACCCGGGCCTTAAGTCGTTCGTACGCACAGATGCAACAGCGAGGGCCGAAGCGGATCTCGCCGCAGCGACGCAAACACTGGCCAAAGTCGAGCAACTGGTTGTCGACGCAGAAAATGACGCCGAGAAAGCGGCTGCCGAGTTGACCCTGCAGGTGGAGCGGGCCAGCGTCGACCGCGCAGCAGCCACGTTGGAGGCAGTTCTTGCCCGCATCCATGCAGACAAAGTGCGTTATCAGGATGAACCCGGAGATGCCGACGACGCGGCTCGTTTGGCCAGCCGTGCGGAACGGAAGGCGGCCCTTGCAGCAGCTCGCGCCGAACATGCTCGTGCTCAGAGAGATCTCGCTGTCGTCAGGAACAGCGAAAAGAAGTCGGCTGATGACAAGGTGCTGGCCGAGATCAAGGCCGCGGAAACGAACGTGGCCGAAACGACCAATGCGGTGTCCATCGCCCAACAGACTCTGACGAGCGATTCAACTGAATACACGGCATTCAGCCCGAAGTATCCTCAGCAAAGTACGGGGCGCCGCGCCGCCCTCGCGCGATGGATCGCGAACGAACGCAATCCGCTGACGGCCCGAGTGGCTGTCAATCACATCTGGCAGCGGCATTTTGGACGAGCCATCGTCGAGACGACCGAAAACTTTGGGCGCAGCGGCGCGAGCCCGACCCATCGGGATTTGCTGGACTGGCTTGCCGTTGAGCTGATGGAGAATGGCTGGCAAATGAAACACATCCACCGATTGATCGTGACCAGTCATACGTATCAAATGTCATCTGGCATGCGTAAGACCGCCGCGCCATCCAACACCGTTGACCCGGACAATGTTTATCTGTGGCGATTCAATACCCGGCGGATGGAAGCAGAAGTATTACGCGACAGCATTCTTTCTGTGTCCGGCAGTCTCGATTCAACAGTCGGTGGTAAGGAAATTGATCAGGACACCGGTCTGACGACACCGCGCCGGAGTATCTATTTCGAGCACCATGGCGAAGGCCGCATGCCCTTTCTTGATCTGTTCGACGCAGCTGATCCCTGTGATGCCTACCAACGAACGACCAGTGTTCGACCTCAACAGGCACTCGCCATGGCAAACAGCGAGCTGTGTCTGCGTGAGGGACGCCTGCTCGCGCGGAGATTGGCGGACCAGACCATCGATCAAATTGGTACGACCACCGACGAAACAACGTTTATCAACGTCGCATTCGAACAGGTCCTCAACGTTCTCCCGACAGCCGAAGTGGCTCAGGCCAGTCGCGACTTTCTCGAAACCCAAAGACAATTGTACGCTTCGTCGAGCGACGAAGAACTCACGACTGCTCCAACGGGTCAACAGGTTCTCCCTTCGACAGATCCTGTCTTACGAGCGCGGGAAAGCTTTGTACAGGCGCTGTTGAATCATCACGACTTCGTCACGATCCGCTGAAGGAGAGTGGGAGACACGGAGATTGGGAGAGCGGCAGCTGAGAATGACTCGGCAGACCGAGTTGGATGTCGATACGAAGGCGTTTTAAGCAACGGTGTTGGTTTTTTGATGTTCAATGGCATGGTCAACAACCCGAACGACTGGACCATCAGATGACGCGCGCTTCACGTTTTTCCGCCTCACCCTTTCTCCCCGGCTCCCCTTCTCCTTGTCGCCCCCTCACCCAGACAAGCCGCCGCACATTTCTGGCGGATGTCGGCCTGGGTTGTACCGGGCTGGCCCTTGGCGCACTTCTGAACCAGGACGGCTACGCCAGAGAAACACCGGAGGCTCTGCACTCACCGCCCAACGGCCTGTCCCACTTTGCTCCCAAGGCAAAGAATGTGATCTGGGTGTTTCTGTCAGGTGGTTACAGCCACATGGAGACATTTGACCCAAAACCGGCTCTCGTGAAATACGGAAACAGGACATACGACGAGACACCGATCCCCAACCCCACCAATGATCCGCTGTTCAAGTTGCGATCGAGAGCGGTCGTGGGTGGAGACCGACCGCATTCGAAGATCCTGCCGATGCAGGTCGGCTTCCGGAAGCACGGTGATTCGGGAATCGAAGTGACCGATTGGTGGCCGCATCTGGCAACCTGCGTCGACGATATTTCTTTTGTGCGGTCGATGTACACGACTGACAACGATCACAATGCCGAATTCCAGATGCACCACGGCCGACACAAGCTCGATCCGCCCGAACCGGTACTCGGTTCATGGATTCATTATGGTCTCGGATCGCTGAACGAAAATCTTCCTTCGTTCGTATTCCTCGGTCAGTACAAGGACACGCGAGTCCGCTGGAACTTTGATGCCAACTATCTCGGCCCGGAACACGCGGGCGTCGAACTATCGCTCGACCCAAAGAACCCGCTCCCCTTCGGCGTCCGACCGGGAAGCGTCCTCGCCCGCGAACAGCAGAACCAGTTCGAGTTCATCAACCAGCTCAATCGATTTTCGGCCGTCGAATTTCCTCGCGATGCCGACGTGCAGGCACGAATCAAGTCTTATGAGCTGGCATTCCGGATGCAGATGTCGGTGCCGGAATCGCTCGACATGTCGACCGAAACTTCGGAGACCCAACAGCTTTATGGTATCGACAACAAATCGACTGAAGTCTACGGTCGCCGACTGCTGGCCGCTCGTCGTTTGGCCGAGCGCGGTGTCCGATTCACACTGGTGTACCTCAGCGACTACGGCGAATGGGATTCACATCTGGACCTGAAGAAGCTCCACGCGCGGTCCTGTGCGCGGGTCGACAAGCCTGTTGCCGGCCTGTTAAAGGATCTCAAACGTCGCGGGATGTTCGACGACACATTGGTCGTGTTCTGTACAGAATTCGGCCGCACGCCGGGAGTGGAAGTCAGAGACGCCTACAAAGTCTACACAGGCCGCGATCATCATCCTCACGGATTCACGGTGTGGTTTGCCGGAGCCGGTGTCAAACGTGGCTTTGTCCACGGCCGAACTGATGAGCTGGGATTCCATGCGGTCGAAGACGCTCACTACGTCACTGACATGCACGCGACTGTTCTGAACCTGCTCGGCCTTGATGCTCGACGTCTGGACATTCCCGGCCGGAAGCGGCTCGACATCGATCATGGCAAGCCGATCACAGACATCATGGCCTGAAGACTGCGTCGACGCAGAGTAGACTCGCTGCACAGTGGCCGAAGCTGGTCGACACAGCGAACGCATGATCAAAGCGGGAACCGCGGGTGCGGTGAACTGGTGAGATCACGATTTGCCATAATAGCTGTTCGCAGGAGACGCCTTTCCGGCCAGCAACGACGGTCAGGTGATCCTTTTGAATGCGTCGCGCGCCGCCCTTCACGGTCAATGTTGGGGCCCCACTGCGATCCGGTTCCCCAGGGAATTATTCAGGAAAGTCGAATTCTTTTGATTTTGCGCGGCCTGTCTGTGATCCGTTTGGTGGCTAGTTGGGTGGAACATCTCAATCCGGCAGAAAAACATGGTTTTGCTCGGCACCTGCCGCGGCGATTCTCAACCACGTTTCTCTCTCACCTCGAAGTTCAGGAGACGTAACAATGACGACGAAGAGAGGACAGTATGGGATCGCTCCGGCGACCGCATTGACTTTGTTGATGGTGCTTATTGTGGCGGCCAGCCCTGAAGCTCAGGCTAAGAAAAAGCATAAAAACCAAGGGTTTCCAGCTGGCGTACCGTTGAGTTTTGAAACCGGCGGAGAAGGCGTCTTCGTGCCAGCCAATCTCGGCGTCGGGCCTGGAACCTTCCCGTTTGTTGTTGGTGACGGGTCGGGATACGCGGAATACAACGGCACACCCACCGGCAAGGAATTTCACCTCAACGGTAAACGTGTCGGAGATGGTTGGGACCAGCACTTCGGAGCCGCGCAGAGCTCGAATAACGAGCCAGGGGACGAGATCATTCCCGGAGTACTCTATTCTTATCCCATTGAAAACGCCCCAAACCCGATCGACCCCGATCGGAACATTCACATCATGAAAACCCGCCGGGGCGAAGTCTGGTTCACCTATGGTGGAGCATTTGAACTCGATCTCGCCGGAGGCACGCTGACTTATTCTTCAAATTTCGCCTCCTCAGAAGAAACAGTGGGTAAAGTTTGGCATGGGTAGGTCTGCAAGGTTGTG
>JBDOMX010000350.1:0-6711 GCA_039831615.1 Planctomycetaceae bacterium | reverse complement strand
GCCTGGCATCTACGAATCGGTCCCCAACCCTTGTCCGCAAAAAACCTCAATCCGCCGACGCACCTGAAGTTCAACGCAGGCACCCTCACATGGACCGCGTCTCCGAACGCGGTGGCCTATCGCGTCCCTCCCCTGCTCATCAAAACCGGCCCACTGTTTCCCAGGACACTGGTCCAGCCCTATGCCGCCATCCGGACGCCCGACGCATCCCCCCGCTTGCACCTCGGCCGTCAACTTCTACTTGGCAGCACCTATGTTTTCGAGATCGCCACCGTGAACGCAAACGGCAGAGTGTCCCCCACCGCACGCAGTCAGGAATTCCAATTACCGTGACCGCGACCCACTCCGGACAGGACGAGCCAACGGGAAGCAACCCCTCGCGAATCTTCGCTATTGACGTGCTTCGCGGCGTGGCACTCATGGGAATCGTCGGACCCAATATCGTACTTTACGACATCGATTCTCTTGCCGATATTGGCCCGGCGTTCACCCATCTGCCGGTGAGCGTCGCTGGTGCGCCATTCATGCTGTTCACACTCGTCTTTGTCGTTAACAAGATGATGGCCGTTTTCTCCATGCTCTTCGGTTGCGGAGTGCTCATCGTGACTGATCGAGCAGAGAGCCGTGCGGCTCGTGGATGGAAACTCTATTTCCGGAGAAACCTCATCTTACTCGGGATCGGCATCGCTCACATGTGGATCTGGGTCGGTGATATTCTCACGGTTTACGCCCTGTGCTCACTCATCCTCTACTTTTGCCGCAAACTGTCTGCTCGCATACTGATCATTGCAGGGTTGCTCATCTGGTATTGGGCGCCCGTCCTGTGGCTGTTGTCTGACCTGGGTCCTGAGGGTGATGAGTACTTCAGCCGCGCATTCTCGATGATGTTGTTGGGCATGGGGCTTTACCGGCTGGAGATCTTGACCGGTCAACGATCTATCAACTGGTATCGGTCCGGGACAATCATCTGCATGCTGGTCGGGCTGCCCATGGTTTCGCTTGCGTGGCTGAGTGAGCCCAATGCCCTGGCCGTGAACAACATCGGTGCGCCGGCGGTCGCTGTTGGTTATGTTTGTGCAGTCATGTGGTTATGTAAATCGAATGTGCTGTCTTCACTGCAAAAATGTCTGGCTGCGGCCGGGCAAATGGCACTGACCAACTACCTGGCCCAAACGCTGATTGGCATGGGTTTCTACAGGCTGCTGAAACCCATGGGCAGAGAACCCAGTGCGTCACTCCTGGGCCTTGGCATGCTCACGATATGGATCCTGCAACTCGCCTGGTCGTCGCTTTGGCTGCGGCAATTCCAATACGGCCCCCTTGAATGGCTGTGGAGAATGGGAAGCTACGCACAACGATGTCCCATGAGGCGAAATCCTGCCGCCGCGGCATCGAGTTCATCAAGCCCCGATCGAAGATGACACACCATGGAGTTTCGGTCTCTCTTTGCCAATGCCGTCGCCTACTGGGAGCGCAAACGCCTGATTTACAATGGCGTTCTCGCGTTTCTCACAACTGCCTGCTGGGGGGCAGACATTCTGTCAGGTGGACCACGGCAGTGGTTGGGCGCTGCGTTTGTGTTGCTATTCTTTGCCGGAATTGCCAATGCGCTGTACTGCCTTGTATACCCGATTGATCTTGCACTGCAGATGACGCCGCTGAAGGAGTCCTGGCAACGCTGTCGCTGGTTGATGTTCGCCGCCGGCATGGTCGCGGCCAGCATTCTTGCTCTGTGGACAATGCTCAGATCAGGTATGGCGTGACAACGATGAAGTGTGATTCCAGACTCGCCCACCGCAACACAGGAGTCGGCCCAGGCTTGTGCTTGGATTGTTCCTTGCTGCCAAAGCAGACACAATCTATCCAAACGGGACGAATGCTCCCGGCAAACCATCCTGGTTCGGGACAACACCATGCGATCAGCATTGACTGTATTCTTGACGACTGTTTGTGCATCGAGCTGGCTGATTGCCGCCGAACCAGCGAACACTTCGCGCGGCACATCGATTGCGTTCAAACCATTCATCGCCTACGGCGCCAGCGCGACTTCGCAAGAGATCGTGGCGGTCCGCTTTGACCACGCCGACAATCAGTTGGTGACGAGAATCGTGCAGCGTGAACCGCTCGGTTTCGAAGGTGCTCCTGTCATTTTTCGTGACCAGGTTTTGTACGTGGCATCGCTGCGGGCGAAAGAGGCGAACGGGAATCGCCTGCTGGCCTTTCGTGTCAATAATGGCCGGCTGACTCGAGCGAAAGAGTTCCGCATGCAGCACGGAAGTGCCTACATCAGTCTCGATCGCAGTGGCCAGTTCTTGCTGGGAGTCTCTTACTTCGAAGGCCACGCGGACGTCTATCGGTTGGACAAGAACGGACTTCCCGACAAGCGTGTCGCTTCTGTGTTCGAAGGACGTAATAAAGCCCATTCGATTCTGACGAGCCCCGACAACCGGTTTGTGTACATTCCGTACGTCGGCGAAAACAATGCGATGTTTCAGTATGCGTTCAACGAAAAGACTGGCCGGCTGCGGCCGCTCGATCCGCCGCAAGCCCAGATTCCCGACGGTATCGGTCCCCGCCATGTCGCCTTCCATCCCACCCGGCCGTTTGTGTTCTTCAGTAACGAGCAACAGCTCGGCGCGACTTCGTTTCGGATGGCGCGCGATGGGCAACTGAAGCTGATCACGGTCTGTGAACCGGGCACACTGAAACCGGCCCAGGGGATTGCGGCCTCGGACATCGAAATCACACCTGATGGACAATTCCTATTCGTGGGCGTCCGTGATTTCGCGAATGGTCAGGCTGACGCCATACATCGCTATGCTGTCGGGCCGAACGGACAACTGACTCATCTGGGCAAGACCGATGCGGATACGATCCCGTGGGGGCTTCAGGTTGCGCCCGATCAGCGTCATCTGTTGGTGACCGCGGCCCACGGCGAGACTTTGACGGCTTTTCGAATCGACGGCGAGGGCGGGCTCCACAAAGCAGCGTCGATCAAATGGGGCAAAATGGTTCGAGACATTGCTGTCGTCGTGCTACCAGCCGATTCGGACAAATCGTTTTCGGTCAAATCGTTCGAGTGTCGGACGCCGAAATGATCTCGCGCAACATGTCAGCGCGCGTGTCGGGCGAGCGGGCACCGTAGCTCACACCGCCTGTGTTGCCACCACCGAGCAGCCATGTGCCGCTGGAATTGTGCGCGACAAAAAAGGCGGACCTCTCTCTCGGCCATGGCGAGACCGAAAGGGCAGAAAGGGGACACGTGGTCTGCAAGTGGCTCGGCAACACCTCAACGTGGCGTTGAAGCACAACCTGACAGTCATCGACGACGGCCACAACCAACATGTCGGCAAGTTGCAACGGACATGCCGCTTGGCGTCCGTAGCCATCGCATGTCGTTGAAATCGCTCGATTCTGGTATACTGGATTCGTGCCTCGTGGCCACCATCCTTGAATGCGCCGCGCCGGCGCACAGTCATCCATCCTCAATCGGTCCCTCCCGTTCGATCACCGGTTCGTCCGTGCACACAAGTCGCACGCCGAAGCTGGCGCAGAACGAAAAACAGCCTATGAAGACTCTCAATACCGCCATCTTGTTGGGACTCGGCAGCGCCGGTGCCATTCTGGCAGCCGATCCTCTGGAGACTCCCATCACGTTGGAAAAGGCCAGAGAATCCGGGCGTATGAAGTCTCGATTCCTCAGAGAGGCTGACGCAGAGACGAAAGCCGACGACGCCATTCCCCAGGCGAACCTGGCTCACTTCCAAAAGTCGGTCGGCCCGATTCTGACCAGGAGCTGCCTGGCCTGTCATGGTCCCGAAAAGTCCGAGGGAAGACTGCGTGTCGACAAATTGAATCCTGACCTGTTGACGGGTCCCGACGTTGAGCGCTGGCGTGAGGTCTACAACGTCTTAGGCAACTCAGAGATGCCACCTGAGGACGCACCTGATTTTGCCCTGGCCGACGCCGATCGTGGACAGATCGTGGATTGGCTCAGCGGCGAATTGAATATGGCGTCTCGCATGCGTCGCAACACTCAGGAACACTCGTCGTTTCGCCGGCTGACGAAGTACGAATACAACTACGCACTCCAGGATCTTCTGGGCCTGCCCTACGCCCTGGCGGATAAGCTGCCGCCGGAAACGGCATCCGAGGACGGTTTCAAGAACAGCTCTGAATTGCTGCAGATGTCTGCCATGCAGTTCGAGACCTATCGTGAGATTGGGCTGAAAGCACTAAAACGATCCACCGTGAGTGGCGCGCGTCCGCAAGCGGTCACTTACATCATTTCGATGCAGGAAGAGTTGCAGAAGGCGGCGTCCGGAAAGAAGGCCAAGACCTTCGACAAGAATGAAAAGAGCTACCACAAAAACAGGAATCGGGCACATCTGTTGAATCGAGAGACCGGCCAGGGCCTTCACTTCTCCGGCGGAAAGTCGCTGCCTCAGCCTGAAGCCGTCGCGGGTCAAACGCCGGCTGTCTCTCCTGTTGTACTGGCCCTCCCTCGATCCAACGAGTTGAAATGGAACCTGGATCGCTTTCTGCCTGACGAAGGCGTCATGCGCGTTCGCATCCGAGCCGGACGTTCGACCATGAACGCTAACGAGTATGCGAGCCTGCGTCTGGTTTTCAGTGCCCACACCAGCAACAACGCCAACTTCTCCCAGGTGATCAGTGAGCGCGACATCCCGGTCACGGCATCTGCCGACAGCCCGCAATTCATCGACTTCCATATTCCACTGGGTGACATTCAACGCAACCCGTTCCGAAAACTATCTACGCCTTTTCCAAGACGCGATGAGTTCCTGCACATTCGCAATGTCTCCCATGCCGGTGGTCGGGAAGAACCGCTCCAGATTCTGATCGATTCCATTGAAATCAGTGCTCCGTTCTATGCGCAATGGCCGCCGCAGACGCATACCGACATTTTCATTGCGAGCGAGAACCGGAGCGACGAGGCGGTCTATGGCCGGGAAGTGTTGACGCGATTCCTGAGGCGTGTCTGGCGTCGGCCCGTCACATCACAGGAAGTCGACCAGTTCATGGGCCTGTTTGCGAAATATCGACCGGGATTCTCGAATCTCGAAGACGCCATGCTGGAAGTGCTGGCGACGGTGCTGGCCACTCCGGAATTCCTGTACCTGACTCAAAGAGTCACGACGGATCGTCCGCAAGGCCTGGCAAGAATCAGTGACGTGGAATTGGCCAGCCGCCTCTCGATTTTTCTGTGGTCCAGTATTCCCGACGATGAACTGCTGCACCTCGCGGACCAGGGAAAGCTCAGAGATGCGGACGTTTTGGCTGCTCAGATCAAACGCATGCTGGCCGACCCCCGTTCAAGACGATTCTCTCAGGACTTCGTTCAGCAGTGGCTTGGCATGGATGGCCTGGACAGTGTGACTCATGTCACAGACAGTTCATTGAGAGCAGCGATGCAGGCCGAGCCCATCGCATTTTTTGATGAGGTTCTGGGACACAATCGCAGTATCATGGACTTCATCCATTCCGATTACGCCATGGTCAACCAACGGCTGGCGGCACACTATCGGATACCGGGCGTTTATGGACCCCATTTTCGCAAAGTGCCAGTCGAGCCCCAGACAAACCGTGGCGGTCTGTTGACAGCCGCCGCGACCCTGACGATGAACTCGGACGGCAAAGACTCTCATCCCCTCAAACGGGGCGTCTGGATGCTGGAACGCATCCTCGACGACCCGCCGCCGCCACCGCCGCCAAATGTCCCGGAAGTCGACCTGACCGACCCGGAAATCCTGAAAATGACTCTGAAACAACGCATCGCGGATCATCGGAACAAACCGGCCTGTATCTCGTGTCATTCCAGAATCGATCCCTGGGGAATTGCGTTTGAAAACTACGATGCGCTCGGAGCCTACCGGACTCGTATCAAGAACCAACCTGTGGATGCGACTTCGGAACTGTTCAACAAACAGTTGCTGGAAGGGATGGATGGGTTAAAGCGATATCTGCTCACGGACCGACAAGATCAATTTGCCCGAGCCATGGTGCACAAAATGACCGCTTATGCTCTTGGCCGACCACTGTCTTTTGGTGACCGTGCTGACATTCAGAGTTTAACTGCACAGTTCAGAAAACGGGGTGATCGCCTGGGCGATTTAATCCACCTGATCATCAGCAGCAACATCTTCAACTCGAAGTAAGAGTCAGGAACAGATGATGAATAACAAATCCGTCTTGCTGAGTCGTCGAACATTTCTTCGTGGCGCCGGCGTGGCTCTGGCTTTGCCATGGTTGGAAACGTTTGCCGCGGACGGTTCCGGTTCCGATGAGACTCCCAGACGATTTGTCAGCGTATACCACCCGGACGGTGTCGGTCTGCCGGTCACATCAGATCCGGCCTGGAAGGACTGGAGCTGGTTTCCTCGAGGCGGCGAAAAAGATTTCGAGTTGACCAAAGTCCTGGATGTGCTCGAGCCATTGCGGAGTGACATCAGCATCTATTCCGGGCTGTCACATCCCGCTGTGAGGCAGGTGCATGGCCATTCGAATGCCGATCAATATTTGACGGGGGCAGCGACCGGAGGTCACGGTAAGTACAAGAATTCGATCTCTCTCGATCAGGTGTACGCGGCGCAGGCTGGAGAATTCACTCGACATTCCTCTTTGGTCATGTCGACCAATGGTGGCGTTGGCGGCCCTCGTGGCGCACAGACCCAATCCTACAATCGTGAA
>JBDOMX010000081.1:0-1634 GCA_039831615.1 Planctomycetaceae bacterium | reverse complement strand
CTCCATTTCGACGGCCGCGTTCAACTTCATGGTGCAAGACCCGAGTGGAATCATCGACGTATCAAGCCCGATGTCTTTGCGCTCAAGACGTTTAAGGTAGCGCATCATGTCGAGTTCAGAGTGGTGCTGATTAAAGACGGGATGCGTCAAGTACTGCGTCGTTCGTGTCAGTGCGTCAGCAAGCTTGACCGCTGGCAGCGGACTCTCTGCCAAACCGCCAGATTCACCAACTGCGTCACCACACACAATGTGTGCTAACAGTTTGATGTCTTCACGCGTAGTGATTTCATCGAGGGCCACACCGATATCACCGTCTGCGTGATACGCCAAGTTGACCTGTGCTCCATGAGCAGCCGATTGCACCACCTCGCCAGAACGGTGCTCTGGCAATTTAAATCGTACGGTATCGAAATAGTCAGGATTCATCTGCTTCACGCCAGCGGCCTCGCAGGTTTCGGTTAACAGGCAGGCCAATCCATGAATACGGGTCGCAATGTCCTTAAGACCGCGTGGTCCGTGATACACCGCATACATCGCCGCCATGTTCGCCAAAAGCGCCTGCGCCGTACAGATATTGGAGGTGGCTCGCTCACGTCGGATATGTTGTTCTCGGGTCTGCAATGCCATCCGATACGCCTGTCGCCCCTTGGAGTCGACCGACACCCCTATCACGCGACCGGGCATCTGACGCACATAAGACTCGCGCGTGGCAAAAAATGCGGCATGAGGCCCGCCGTATCCCATCGGCACGCCGAACCGTTGGGCGTTACCAACAACAACATCGGCGCCCCACTCCCCCGGTGGTGTCACTAGCGTGAGCGCAAGTAAGTCTGTGGCGACCGCGACCAACGCACCGCTTTCGTGTGCCTGACCGATGAGCGTAGAAAAATCATGAAGGCTTCCGTGTGCATCCGGCGTTTGCAGCAACACGCCAAAGACATCGGACCAATCCTGGTCCGTCAACGACGCGTCATCAACTACATCGACAATGATATCGAGCGGATCAGCCCGGCCCTGAATGATCGCAATGGTTTGCTGATAACACGACGTTGCCACAACGAAACGATTGGCCTCTGGCCGCGTGCGTGCCTGCACCCGGTGCAAGAGTGTCATCGCTTCCGCAGCTGAGGTCCCTTCGTCCAATAGCGAAGCGTTCGCAACCTGCATGCCCGTCAAATTCTGAACGACGGTTTGAAAGTTCAGCAACGACTCCAGTCGCCCCTGGGCCACTTCCGCCTGGTATGGCGTATAGGGGGTGTACCACCCTGGGTTTTCAAGCAGATTTCGAAGTATGACTGGCGGAGTGACGCAACCGTAATAGCCTCCGCCAATAAAGGAGCGCCAGCATTGATTGGCTTGAGCGAGGACCCGGAGTCTCGACAGAAACCCGGCCTCTGTTTCTGCCTGAGGGACATCCAAGGGCTCCGGAAGCCGGATCGTCGGCGGGACAACCTCATCGATTAGCGCCTCGAAGGATTCTGCGCCGACGGCACGAATCATCTCGCCGAGATCATCCTCACGCGGCCCGATATGGCGGTGAACGAAACGGTCTTGAGGATCGGACATGCCGCGAACGCCTATGCGATTAATTCCCCGTACGCATCGGCATCAATCAAGCTCTCCAGTTCGTCTGG
>JBDOMX010000037.1:0-6712 GCA_039831615.1 Planctomycetaceae bacterium | reverse complement strand
TTATTAAAAGCCTCTGCACCACCCTTGTTGTCGACGGAATCGATCCATCGTTCCTTATTCAACAGAGTGTTGTGATCGGTGTAGACGAGGAACTGATAGTCATGTTCGAGGTACCACTTAGCGATCATTTCGGGGTAGTCATCACCGTCACTCCACAGCGAATGAGTATGCATATTGCCCTTTTGCCAGCGGAGAGACTGATTCGCTGTTAACTCAATGGAATCTCCGGCTCCGGCAACCTCGCAGGCACTGAGGATGATTGTCACTGCAAGCAGGTGAAGCATTTTCATGGTCGAACGAGTCACTTGAAAAGATTGGCGAACCGCCTGTCTGTGAATGACGCACCATATTGTGTGACAGCGTTCTGGCGAAGACCAGGCAGATTGTGAAAATCTGTGCGTCTTTCCCAACACATTGATAATCCGGGACGGGGCGTGCCGGAGATCCAGCGGGTGTGCAGAATACTGCCTGCCAGTCCGCTCGTCCGGTTCCTGGTCAGGAGACGACTCCTGTTGAATCGTCGAACACCGAGCGGCGAATGGCCTGTGTGACAACGGCCCCCCAGACTGGCAATTTTCGAAGGAGATTTTGGATTCCGGCAGTTTTTCGGAAAGTGTTTCCAACAACATCCGCACAATGCCGTTGGTTTCACAGTCATTTCACATGCTCAGCAAATGCTCAGGAGCGTACCACGATGAGCAGGCATGAGCTTCCCTGCAATCTCACCGGAACAATCCCTCTCTCGTTAATCGCAGGTTGTGGGAATTAGGAAGATGACTTGCTTCGCCTGTTGAGTGGATCTGCTATTTTCCCCCCCCCCACTTGGTTCCGTTGGAACGGATTAACTCCGTCTGCGAAAGGATGGGTTGTGAAAGCACTTCATCAGGCTGTCTCGGAAGGCTGTTGCCTGCTGAATCTCGATGCGCGCTCGATGCCCGAAATCATTACTGCCGGTGTTCGGTTTCTGGTGGAGTCCGGGCGACTGCCGGAGCATCTGGAAGACTTCGTAGCCAATAGCGCCATCGAACGCGAGGAAAGGTTTCCAACCGTGATTGGCCACGCTTGCGCGGTGCCTCATTTTTATGACGACAGCATCGAGCAGCCTCAACTGGTCTTCATGCGTCTGCGACATCCCGCCAATTTAGGCGCTCCGGATCACGTCGGAACAAGATACGTGGTTCTGATGCTGGGATCCACCGACCAGACCGCCCGCCATCTGGATACGCTGTCGGGGATCGCTCGACTCATGTCCGACAACGTGTTCCACTTCGAAGCGATCTATGCGCCCAACCAACAGGGTGTCGCCGATGCAATCGAGCGGCATGCACTGCGAACGGCTTTGGAGGTGCCTCCAAAACCCCGCGAGGTCGCTGCGGGTCTGCAATCCGGCGGGCTGCCGTTCGCCGGGATCGTTGCCGACATTAAGAGACGCCTGCCCCACTATGTCGACGATATCAAGTCCGGCTTTCACCCCAAGTGCATTGCATCGATCGTGTTCATGTTTTTTGCGTGCCTGGCACCTGCGGTCACGTTCGGCGGATTCATGGGGCGGGAAACCGGAGGACTGATTGGCGCTCCGGAGATGCTCATATCAACGGCTGTTTGCGGATTGATCTATGCATTGGTGGCCGGCCAGCCGCTGACAATCGTCGGTGGAATTGGCCCTCTGCTGATCTTCACACTGATCCTGTATCAGCTCTGTCAGGACATGAACCTGGGAGATCACTTTCTCGGAGTTTACGGTTGGGTGGGGCTGTGGACCGCGTTCTTTACTTTGTTGCTTGCATTGTCAAACGCCAGCAACCTGATGAAGTATTTCACCCGGTTTACGGACGAAATTTTCTCGGCGTTGATGTCGCTGATCTTTATTTACAAGGCGGTTGAAGCTCTTCGTGAAACGTTTTCAAACGCTAACACTGATCCTGAAGGTTCGATGGAGAAGGCGTTACTTGCGCTGCTGCTGGCGCTCGGGACATTTTATATTGCCATGTCACTGGCCGGGTTTCGTCGCAGCCACTATCTGTTCCCGTGGATGAGAGAAGCACTTGCCGACTTCGGCCCGTCAATCGCTCTGGGTTGTATGGTTGCGGTTGGATGGTGGATCGGCACTGAAGAGACGCTGGACACATTGCAGATCTCCGGCGCCGAGGACCAGCAATTGTCACGGTTCGTCGATCTCGGAAGCGTCCCGCTGTCGATCAAGCTGGGTGCAGCGCTGCCCGCAGTTCTCGCCACGGTGCTGGTGTTTCTTTCGCAGAACATCACAGTGCGACTCGTCAACAGCCCCCAAAACAAGCTGCAGAAAGGTGAATCCTATCATCTGGATCTGGCCGTAATCGGTCTGATGATCGGCGGTTGCTCACTTCTGGGCTGGCCATGGATGGTGGCAGCTGCGGTGCGGTCACTGGCTCACGTCCGAGCGCTGGCCGACGTCGAAGAAGTGGCAACGGCGAATGGTGGCAGTAAGGAACAGATTGTCCATGTGCGGGAAAACCGTGTCACTGGAGTGGCGATCCACTTGCTGATCGGTGTCACACTGCTGGCGATGCCCTTGCTCGCATGGGTGCCGATGGCAGCACTGTATGGCATTTTTCTGTTCATGGGCTTCATGTCGCTCCGAGGTATTCAGTTCGTTGAACGGCTGGCGCTGTGGATTATGGATTCGTCCATGTATCCGGTGAATCATTACACTCGACGCGTCCCGATTCGCACAATTCACCTGTTTACACTCGTACAGGTTTTGTGTCTGGGAGTGTTGTGTTTCCTGAATGTCAGCGATTCAGAAATCCTCCGCATCATTTTTCCCGTGTTCATCGCCTTGTTGGTCCCCGTGCGTGCTCTGTTGGCTCGATTTATGGACGATGACCACCTGGCGTTCCTGGATGCCGATGAAGAACCGGATGCCGAAGACGGTCATTGGGTTTAGGAAAATGAAGGGATGAGCGATGGATGAACGGGACTTCGTGGACCATCTCAAGAGACAGTTTCCGGCACGCGCACCGGTGGTGACCGGGATCGGCGATGATGGCGCGGTGCTGACCGATGCTGAGGGTCATGAACATGTCATCGTAGCAGATATGCTGTTGGACGATGTCCATTTCAGCCTCGCGACCACATCGGCTGTGCTTGTCGGCCGCAAGGCAATCGCCGTGAATCTTAGTGATCTTGCTGCGATGGGTTGTCGGCCGACAGCTGCCTTCGTGTCGATTGCGATCCCAAAATCGCTTACTTCGACCGGAAACTTCGCCATCGACCTTTATCACGGGATCCACACTCTGGCGGAAGAATTCAATTTTACAGTGGCCGGCGGAGATACAAACGTGTGGACTGGACCTTTCGCCATCAATGTGTGCATGACGGGAGAGCCATTCGGAGAACGGGCTGTTCTGAGGTCCGGAGCGCGGTCGGGCGATTATTTGCTGGTCACCGGAGCACTGGGTGGCAGTCTTCGCTCCGGTCGGCACCTGTCGTTCACACCACGACTGAATGTTTCACAACTTCTTGCAACCAACATCGACGTGCACGCCATGATCGACATCAGTGATGGACTATCGATCGACCTGCACCGCATGATGGACGCGAGCAGCACCGGCAGTTTGCTGAACGCGACCGGCATTCCGATTCATGACGACGTGTCAACC
The DNA here is from genome assembly GCA_039831615.1 of Planctomycetaceae bacterium. Classification (GTDB taxonomy): domain Bacteria; phylum Planctomycetota; class Planctomycetia; order Planctomycetales; family Planctomycetaceae; genus S139-18. The sequence continues at coordinate 3,071 of JBDOMX010000037.1, read as the reverse complement.
GAACCGCCGGCCCCGGAACCGCTCAAAGCGGCCATGTCGGATGGTGAAGACTTCGAGTTGCTGATCGCGCTGCCGCCTGAATCCGTCAATGCCGCGCGGCACCTGGTTGAGTCCAGCGGCGAATCGCCACTGACAGTGATCGGCACCGTCACCGAAGAACGAGGATGTCGCCTGATCAATGCCGCGGGCGACGTGAGTGACCTGCCGGTATCCGGGTGGCAACACGGTTAACGATTCATCGCGCTGTCACCAAATCGGCATCGCGTGGCACCTGATCTGTCGCGTCAGCACCGCATTCGTCGTCGTGGTCATCTTCTTTGCGGCTGCACCACCAGTTGTAGAAGTCCCTGCCAAGCAGTGCCAGTGCCCAGGCGGCGCAAACAGCAACGGACAGGACCAGCTGACCCAGGCTGTTCAGGTACGGAAAGCAGCCATAGCGAATGGCAATGAATGTTCCGGACAGACCAAGAACTTTTAGAAGTGAACGCGTCCACGGATAACTGACGTGATTGACAGGTCGACAGCAGGCCAGAATTGTGAACGAGTAGACCGCATAGGTAATGACACCTGCCCACGCAGCACCCCACGCCCCGATGACCGGAATCAGCAGCATATTGAGTCCGACATTGACGCCAAGCGCCGCGATCGAACCCGGGATCAGCAGCCTGGTGCGTTTGCTGAGTAACGCCGGGACCTCAAAATGAAAGCTCAGCGCAAAGACGAAAAAACCAAGCAGGATCACCGAGATCAGATCGATCGATTCGGCATAGCTGTCGGGCGTCAGCCATGGCAGAACCGGATGAACCGTCAGGCTGGCACACAGCAGCAGTACTCCAATTGCGGAAACGAACCAGCGAAACATGCGACCGAATTCCCGATTGGAGTCAGGCAGCTGATCAATTTCGTAGATGGCAACGTGCCAGATGGAAAGAAACGGCAGCAGGCAGAGCGTATGCACCGCAAAACCGATCTTATGGGCCAGCGCATAGACACCGACCTGTTCCAGAGTTTGATACATGCTGAGCAAATACCGATCAACTTCGTGAAGCATCATCGATGCCAGCGATGTAATCACAAGCGGACCACTGAAACGCAGCATCTGTCGACAGATGGCCGTGTCGATTGAATACGCTCCGCGGGTCTTCAGAAAAATGCCCATCAACGCGACAGTGTTCGCCGTTGTCGCCAGCAGATTGCCGATAAGCAATCCTTCGATTCCCATCTTCAATCCGACCAGGAACCAAATGTTCAACCCGACATTGAGCAGCAATCGTGCCATGGAAATACCGACAAACAGACTGGACCATTTGAACACTCGCAGATAAGCGTCCACAGTTTGCCCGATGGCAGCGATCATGATTGTGAGTGCGGTGAGTGTATACAGCCAGGCACCATCGACGACGTCTGCCCCCAGGGTGACATCGGACAACGTTTGCCGAAACAACCACATTGGCAGACACACGCTGGCGGCGATAATGAACACCGAAGTCAGTCCAGTCCACCACACGCGATCGAAATGTCGCTCATCTCCGCCATCGAAATGGTGTCGGCTGATGGCCGGAACCATGCCACCCGCGATCAACGTTGACAGCAGTGCAGCTGTCAAATCAAGGATCGCGATGAATCCGTAGTCGGCCGGGACGAGGTAATGCGTATACAGTGGAAGCATCAGCACCGACGCCATTCGCGTCAGAATCTGGCCAATCATATAGATGGACGAATGCTTCAACAAATCGCGAACAGGTTTCATGATTTTGCCGGAAGTGGCTGCGGGAGATAATGAGGGAACGAAATTGGCGCGTGATACAACGTAGTTCATGTGGCCGGACCGCTGCTGGCGACCGCCACGATCGGGAGTCGAATCGAACTGCTGAGTGTTCGAAAATTCCGATTGTGCGGGTCGGTGCGTGCCGCATCCGCGCTGAGTGGATTTTCCAGAGGAAGCAGTCCATGCTGTGGCTGCACTCAGATTGTTCATTGCCGACACCGCCTTTGCGGCGCTGTCATTTCGTTCCGGTGGATCGTGGTTCCGTTTCGGTCACAGTTTGGAGCAATGGAATTGTCATGAGAATGTTGATCACGGAAGCAGCAATCCAGGAACGCGTGTGCGAACTGGGAGCACGCATCAGCGAGCGATATGCAGGCCAGTCATTGACTATCCTGGGCGTTCTGACCGGTAGTATCGTGCTGCTCGCGGATCTGATTCGAGCGACAACCATTCCGCTGCGTGTGGCGCTGATTGAGGCATCCAGCTACGGTGGGACTCGCACGGAACCCGGTGAAGTCATGATTGACAGCAGTCTGGTGCCGGACCTGACAGGGCGAAACGTCGTCATCCTGGACGATATTTTCGATACTGGAAAGACGATGGTTGGTCTGTATGAGGCTGTCGAGCCCTTCGCCCCTGCCAGTATTCGGTCAGCTGTTCTGCTGTGGAAGAAAGATCGGACGATTGTGAATTTGCAGCCGGATTATTTTTGTTTTCAGATTCCGGATGAATTCGTCGTAGGCTATGGACTGGACTACAACGACGAATTCCGGAATCTTCCATTCATCGGCGTTCCCGACGACCATGACCTTCACGAAGCAACGTCGGTGCGGGACGTTTAGAATCGAACATGTCAATCGTCACACGGGCTCCAAAAGGCACTGATAATGAATCGACTGTTCCAACTTTTTCTGATCCTGCAGGCAATGTGTTTCTGCTCAGTGTGCACAGCACTGGATCGGCCTCCAAACGTCATCATGATCCTTGCTGATGATCTCGGCAGCATTGATCTGAACTGCTACGGAGCAACCGACCTGGAAACACCTGTACTGGACCGACTGGCCGCACACGGAGTTCGGTTTACACAGTGCTACGCCGCTGCCCCGGTGTGTTCTCCGTCGCGCGCAGCCTTCATTACCGGGCTTTACCCTCAGCGTGCCGGCGTTCCGGGCAATGGGCGTCGGAATGATGATGGCGGCATGCCGTCGGCGACCAGAACGGTCGCCGAGATCTTTGCGGCTCACCAATATGCGACGGGACATGTAGGCAAATGGCACCTGGGTCAACACGTCACGAAGATTCC
>JBDOMX010000914.1:573-1634 GCA_039831615.1 Planctomycetaceae bacterium | reverse complement strand
GCCCTGGTAAATGATCTTGAAGTTAGAGGTCTGCTGGATGATACGTTGGTTCTGATGATGGGTGAATTTGGTCGATCCCCCGTCATCAATAAGGAGGCGGGCCGCGACCACTGGACCAACGTTATGTCCATGGTGCTGGCTGGTGGCGGACTGAACCACGGCCAGGTCATCGGTTCGACCGATCGACGTGGCGGCGCTATTGAATCCAATCCGGTCCGGCCTCAGGATCTTGCCGCGACCACATTTCGCCATCTGGGGATCGACCTGAATTCGCATTGGGTCAACAACCAGGGACGTCCCATTCCCATCGTCGCTGAAGGTGGACGCCCAATTCCGGAACTCGGTTAGGCCGCATCACGTTCGGGTGAACAGCAACTCATGCGAGCTCGAATCGCGAGCGAGTGGGTTCCACAAGCGCACGGGACCCACTCGCTGGCGCTTCGAGCTTGTATTTTACCTCGCTACCAGAAAGCAAGCCGGACCGAGCGAAGTGCTGTTCCGGCATTGTCAGTCCACTTCTCTGATCATCCCATTGCCGGAGCCGCGTCACTGCGCTCCTGGCCTACTTTCACTCGCTGGCGCTTCACCTCGTTACCAGGTTCCAGCCTGGTAACGCATATCCCCGAAGCTCCGCTTCGGCATGTGCACGGTGAGACGTTAGAAATTCGACATGCTGCGGCAATCGGCACGACCTCGCAGAAGAGGATGCACTCGGCCTGTTACTTCTTCTTATCGGACAGGGGCCGGAACTGAGTCATCAATCGCTCGCATGTGGCTCAGCATCTTCGTGTGGAGTTTCTGAACGATGATTTGATTGGCGGCGTCATCGATCACGTTGGACGTTTCTTCCGGATCTGTTTTCAGATGGAACAGTTCGTCGCGTTCAGGATTCAGAAAGTCTCGTATCAGTTTCCATTCGGCTGTGCGAATGCAGCGCATGTGAGTTTTGGACTGATGCTTCGTTGAATACTGAGTGAACACGTCGTTTTGCCAGCCCGTCGCATTTCCGCTCAGCAGCGGTGCCAGGTTTCGTCCGCGAACGACCGTGCCGGTCGGCACGG
>JBDOMX010000914.1:0-563 GCA_039831615.1 Planctomycetaceae bacterium | reverse complement strand
TGGATGATCGTTCCCGGAGTGGTCACGCCGGGCCAGCGAACGGCCGTGGGAACCTTCAGCGACGTGTCGTACATGTTCGGTCGCTGTCCACGAGGAATATTGTCCGTGGCTGGAGGCAGAGCATCTTTCTTCAGGACCCAGTGCCCGTTGCCTTTATGCCAGATGCCGTTGTGGCCCATGTTGTAACCGTGGTCCGAGGTGTAGACGACGACCGTGTTGTTCGACAGGCCCTGGTCATCCAGCGTCTTCATGATTCGATCAACATTCCGGTCGACTCCGCGCACGCTGGCAAGATATTCACGAGTCATTCGTTCCACGCGCGGGATATCCAGACCAGCGTAGTCGGGGTGCGGCAGTGTCGGCTTCAGGTTCTCGAACGGTGCCCAGTCTTCGGGAGCCACCGGAAGCCAGCGTGTGTGGGGTGCTCGATAGTGCAGCACCAGCAAAAACGGTTTGTCGGCTGGCCGTTCCTTCAGAAATTCGATGGCATGATCAGACAGAATGTCGGTGGTGAGTCCTTCGAACTTCTGATCCGTTCCGTTTTTTTCGAGCGTTGGATTTGA
>JBDOMX010000631.1:0-6719 GCA_039831615.1 Planctomycetaceae bacterium | reverse complement strand
CCCAGGATTCTTTTTTGAGCGCAGCAGGAACCTCGCTGGCTCGGGCCGGGAGATCGCGGACATGTCCCACGCTGGCTCGGACGGCGTAGTCGCTGCCGAGGAACCCCTGGATTTTCTTTGCCTTCGCAGGGGACTCGACGATAACGAGTGCCTTCGTACGCGCAGCCATGCGTGATGTGCCAGTGATGAGGTAAACCGAAGAAATGAACCAGCTTGTCGAGACCGACAGCAGCGGGCCGCCACCTTATTCGATAGGACCTGGTGCGGTCAGGAGTACTTCTGAAGAAGAGTCAGACCGACGTAAACTCCGTCCCGTATTGACCTTGCCTAAGACTTGCGGCCAGCTAAAATCCTCGACTTCGCAACTTCGCCGAGTGTCGTGACGGTCTGATTCGACATATTCTGTCTTTACAATGACAGCGGTGAAATACGGCATTTTTCCCCAGCCTGTCAAGCCAGGCGGCGAAATTGTCACCCTTTCAGCAGTTTCAGAGACAAAGCGTCACGCATGGCTTCTCCATTTCGATTCTTCCGTAAACACCAGGGCAGCATGATGGTTGTGCTGGTCATCCTGGCAATGCTGGCATTCACGCTGGGTGACCTGTTCACGACTCAGGGCACCAATCTCTGGCTGCTGGGGCTATTGCTGGGTGGTGCCGTTTTTGGGGTTGCAGGAATCAGCAGTGGTCGCTGGCTGCATTGGGGAATCGGCGGAGCGGTCGTGGGAGCCATTTTGGGTCTGGTCATGCCGGATTTCACCCAGCCGGCCGGCGTGATTGCCACCTCCTTTGGGATCATCGAACAGGAGGAGCTCCAGGATCTGTCCGAGCGTCGTGGCGTGGCCAACGGATTCATGATGTTGGCCACCGAAGAAGCGTACGGGCCTGGCGCCAGACGATTTGCTTTTCAGTTTCAATTTGGGCACTCCACGGTCCGGGAAGATCTGCTGTTCGGCCGCTTGATGAGTGAAGAGGCCAGGGCTCTGGGAATCACCGTGACCAATGACATGGTCGAGACCTTCATCAACAAACAGACAGACGACAGACTCTCACGGGAATCCTTTGCCAAAGCTCGAAGCGCCCTCCTGTACCAAAACAAGCCAGTGCTTGACGAAACGCTGTTTGACATCCTGCGCGAACAGATCCGCACCAGACTTGCTCATCTGGCTCTGGCGCCACGCGAGAGCGTGGCGCCTCCTTCGCCTGAATTGTTTTGGGAATATTTTCAGCGATTCAACGTGCGTCAGTCCATCAACGTCGCGGAACTGGACGTGGATGCGTTTTTGGATCAGGTGGAGGTTCCTCCAGATGACGATTTTGATACCCTCATTGTAGATTTGTTTGATGCGGCGAAGACGAAACCGCCAAACCAGGACGCACCCGGCTCCCCCGGGTTCATTCTGCCTGGACGTGCCAGAATCGCGTGGCTGGAACAGGACTACGATTCCATGGAATCCACTGTTCCGCCGGTGACGGACGAGGAAATTCAGGCGTACTACGATGAGAATCGCGACGTCGAATACCGCACCATTGTCATTCCTGACAAGCTCGTTCCAGCCGCTGAAGAGTCATCGGCCACCGATGCGACTCCGACGGAAAACACGGACGGCGATCAGGATGCGGCCGGCGTGACGCCCAATGCCGAAGCTGATGCTCCCGAAGTCGACAAATCAACCGGAGAATCTGCTGACGATGCAGCGGCTGATGAAGCCGATTCCGCGAATCCCTCGGGTGCAGGAACGGGCAGCGACGAAAACGAACAGGATGACGAGCCGGCAGGCGAGGAAACTTCCACCGAAACCAGCGAGACCAATGGCCAGTTCTCCATCGACGATCCGGAAGCTGCTGCAGACGCGGACGAACAGGCGACAACCGCTGATGAGCCCTCAGCTGAAGCAGACGCCGCAGACGCCGCAGACGCCGCAACCGCAGATGAAGGGACCGAATCGCCCGTTGACAGTCCGTTTCCCTCACAGCTGAAACTCCCGATGGAACCGGATCCGGGATCCGATGACGTAGGTCTAACGATCGAACGAGAATACGAATATCGTGAACTGGATGACGAGCTCCGCAATCAAATTCGTGAGCAGCTTCTTCAGCAGAGGGTCAGCGATGCCATTGAGAAGAAGATGGTTTCCGGGTGGGAATTCCTGCGTTCGCTGCAGACAGAGTTGAGTACTCGTCGCGCTGAATTCATGAAGGAGGATTCGCAAAAGTATCTGGACAATCCGGATGCTGCTGCGATCGAACTGCGTCAGGCGATGGCAGAATTCACGCCCGTGCTCCTCGAACGAATGAAGAAGTACGCCGGCGAAAACGGATTTACCTACGCTGTCACCCCGCAACTGGTCTCTTATCAGGACTTCAATGACGAAGACAATTACCCGCTGGGTGTCGCTGTCGAACCGAATCGTCAGCGTTTTCAGACAGCAGGTGCAGCGGACACGGTTGCTTACAAACTGTTTTCCGGATTCAGCATGGATCCAGCCGCCAACGACACGCAGTTGTTTATTCCGGAACGCGCTGTGTATGAGCCGGCTTCTGATTTGGGAACACAAAGTCACTACACGTACTGGTCCGTTGAATTTGAAGAACCTCACGTACCAGACCTGAAGGAGCCGGGCGTTCGCGAACAGGTCGTGCTTGCATTGAAGCGTGGCGGGACATTTGACAATCTCGACGTGACTAAGGATTCTAAAATTGTTGGTGCTCGTGACATCCTGCTGGAACGTGCCAACGAGCTGGCTCAGAAGGTTCGCGATGGCCTCGCAAAAACCGGCGAAGAACGAACCACAATGGCGGCGACGCTGGAAACAGAATCGATCACCGGAGAGGAAGGGTCGGCTACACTTTTCGTTCGGTCATCCCTTCCGTTTGCATGGCTGCGGCAAAGCCAGACTCCTCAAACCAGTTTTCAACCGCGCCGTCCGCGGGCTGAATTGTCAGCAATTCGCTTCGCAGACGGAGTTTCGACTCTGACGGGCGTGGGCCAGCCGTTCATGAAAACAATCTTCAAGGAAATGGACGATGAAGAAGTGGGCACGGTGTGGAACTATGATCGCACGCGCTGCTTTCTTGTGCACGTGACGAATCGCTTTCCAACTGAGGACAGAGGCATCGATGGTCTGCGGGATCGATTTGCTGCCGAAGGTAAAATGAACTTCATGACCTCGCCGGTGCCCGGACTGATGGGTGGCGAAATCGTCAGCCCTGTGATTGCCGAATGGGAACGCTCGATTTGGCGAAAGTACGACGTTGACCCGGACGAAGAACCAGGACAGTCGTAGGCGTGCGATTCCTGGCGTCACACGGCAAACGACACGTTCAATTGATGTCGGCAGAATGCTACAGCGGGTTCAAACAGGCCGACCGACGCGCCGACTGGTCACTCATTCTTCCGAGTTGTCGAGTGCTGCGGGATAGGACTCGGTGGGAATTGATGACACTGCGGGCGTTGAAGAGGGACGGACTTTGACAAAGCCGCTGATCCCCACGATCACAATCGCCAGTAACAGCGTGATGCCCAGCCATTTGCGAGCGTTGTCGCGAATCTTTTGAGTCCCCGGTTTGCTCCCGACCAAAATGGACGCCAGAGCAAACACGACGAGGGCCAGCAGTATCTTTGTGCCAACCAGGGCGTGGTACAATGCATCTCCTTGATGATTGGGGACGGCTTTCACGTAGTTGTACAGTCCGCTGACGAGGAAGATCAGCACGCCGGGATGCACGAATTTTTTCCAGCGATTGCGGATCCGATCGTGCAGATCGGAACTTTCGTCCTTGAGCACGGGCTGCAGGACCAGCCAGGTAAACGCACTGCCGCCGACCAGAACAATCGCGCAGCCAATATGAGCCCAGCGGGAAATCAGGGGCAGGATGAGATCCGAGTCCATAGTATTTTCTATTCTGAAATGAAATGACGAATCCGGAAGGGGCCGATCAATCTGGCGCCGACGCCAACCAGAGACTGTTGACGTGCGGTACGGGCTTCCAGGCAGTGGAGATCAAACCGTCGGCGGTGCGTTGTCTCCGACGTCGCGCTCGTCCTGGATATATGACTTCTCTTTGTAGAAGTAGCCCACCGGGATGAACAGCAAAGATGTGACGCTGAGGACGTAAACCCAAAAACGGAAATAAGCGGCGCCTTCCAGCAAGTCCTGTCCGCCCACGGTGATCGATGATGAGATCTCGGTCGTGGGAATGTTGCCGCGCTGCCGTTCCACTTCCGTTCGGCCTGCATCGCCTTTCGCTGCAATGATGCGTTTTTCCAGCCAGCTGTACGATTGGCCGGACGTATCGGCAGACTCCGCATTCGTCCGACTGACACTGCCGTTGAGGATGATATCCCACTTCGTCTGCGGTTGCTGATCAGCTCCTGATGACACGATACGAAAGCCGTCGATGGTGATTTGGTCGTACACGAGGTTCCGGCCGTGCGAATCTTTGAGTTCGGCAATCAGCTGATTGCCGGCTTCGTCCGATGGCAACTGGCCCTGAGCAGCGTCCTCAGCGGAACTCAGGAATGCCTGCCTGATGATCTCGAACGCCTCTTCCAGAACACTGTTTTCGGACGTTTCGACAGTCTGCAGCTGATAATCACTGTTGAATCGCATGACGATGTCGTCAGCTGAATCCTGAGAATCGTCGAATCCAAGCACGCGGACCACTCGTGCCGACGTTGCTTCTGAGTCGGTTGTTTCATCAGTTGCCATGAATCTGAAGGACCGCGCATCCGTGACCGTATCCGTCGGCAGTTCCCGGACGTCGCCGGCGATCGAGTTGATACCGGGAACCTGAATGGCAGAATTAACGATCCCGGTGAACAGATTTCCCAGTGACACGGAAAACAGCCAAACCGCCATGATCACAGACTTCATCGATTTGGGCGCCTGGGTATAGGAAAACTCCAGCCCCGTGATCGAAATCATGACTTCACCGGCGGACAGTAAGAGATAAGCCCACAGCTGCCAGGCAATCGACGGTACCTCGCCCTTGTCGATCAACTGCTGAGCCACCGTTAACAGGGCAAACGAGGCCAGGGTCAGAAAAAAACCAAGTGACATTTTTCGAATGGCTGTGAGTTTCCACACTTTGTCCGCGGCCGGGTAGATTCCGAACTGAAAGACCGGAATCAGAATCATGATCAGAACCGGATTAACGACCTGAATTTGTGATTCCAGCCATTCGATCCCCAGGAAGCGGCGATTCATATTTTGAGCCTGCAGGACCCAGGAGGACCCGGTCTGGTCAAACATGCCCCAGAACACGGCGATGAATGCGTAGATCACGCACAGTTTCAGCAGAGCTGCAATCCCTTCGCGGCTAAACGTTTCCTGGAAGAAACGCCTGCCGCCGGCCGGGACATGCACAAATCGATTGCGACCCATCCAGAACAACAGCGTGGCGATCGCCATCAGGACACCTGGAACTCCGAAGGCGATGTGCGGGCCATACCACTTCAGCAGAACCGGGGTCATGAGCGTCGAAAATGTCGATCCGAAATTGATTGAAAAGTAGAACCACTGGAAGACACGCGTCATCAAATGGCTGTTGCTGCGACCAAACTGATCACCGACATGAGCCGACACGCAGGGCTTGATACCACCACTGCCAATGGCGATCAGTGCCAGCCCAATCAACAACCAGACGCTGGGAGACAATCCGGCACCGCCCATCAACGCCAGTGCACCATGTCCCAGACAATAGACGATCGACAGAGACAGAATCGTGCGGTACTTACCGATCAGAATATCTGACAGCAGCGATCCGAAGACGGGAAAGAAATACGTGGCGGTGACGAAATAGTGGTAGTATTCCCGCGCCGCCGCGTCGCTCATCGCTGTACCGGATTCACCGTCCACCATGTAGTGCAGATACTTCGTCATGAAGACAACCAGGATTGTCTTCATCCCGTAGAAGCTGAAGCGTTCCGCGGCTTCGTTGCCAATAATGAACGGGATCCCCGGCGGCATGCCGTCCGTGTCATGAGGCGTGTCTCGGTATCGTGCCATGTATTCTGACTCGTTGGTTGTCTGGGTGGTGGGGCGTTCCTGTCCGATCGGGGGCCTGGCTTACTCAACATTTCGGCCTTCCGCACCTGCGACGAAGGCTATTTGAGCGGCCACAAATCGCCAAACGAGTCGTGTTGAAATTGCGTGAGTTGCTGAATCCCGTCCTGTCCCAGACTCAGCAGCTCCTGCAGTGTCTCATTGTCGAACGGTTCGCCCTCTGCCGTTCCCTGCACTTCGATAAAACGTCCGGAACCCGTCATGACGACATTCATGTCCACATCGGCGCCACTGTCTTCCACGTAGTCGAGGTCCGAAGCTGCTTTTCCATTGACCACGCCGACACTCACCGCTGCCACGCTGTCTCGCAGAATCGGACGTTCTGATTGAATGGAGAGAATGACGTCGCAGAGCGCAATGAAGCCGCCGGTGATGCTGAGCGTGCGAGTGCCACCGTCTGCCTGCAGGACATCGCAGTCGACAACGATCGTGTGTTCCCCAAGCGCTTCGAAGTCAACCGCCGCACGCAGGCTGCCGCCGATGAGTCGCTGGATCTCGGTGGTGCGACCGTCAACTTTTTTTCGGCCTCGCTGCTTGCGTGGCGACGTGCTCCCCGGCAGCATGCTGTATTCTGCTGTGACCCAGCCCAGCGGCGCAGCATCCTCGTCGCGAGGACGCCGCCAGGGCGGGACGGACTTTTCCAGACTCGCTG
>JBDOMX010000575.1:0-6722 GCA_039831615.1 Planctomycetaceae bacterium | reverse complement strand
GTGCCGCTTCTTGCGTGTCTTCGTCATCAATAAGTCTCCTTGCCCATTAGGGCGTCAGTGAGACTCTCATACCAACTGGATCGGATTTTGGGGAGCATGCCAAACACCCAGGGCCAGAAGCATCGCTACGAGCAAGTAGGTCGTTGTCGTCTTCATGTGTTGTTGCTTTCGAGTAATGTGTTGGGAATCAGTTTGTAAAGTACGCAGTCCGGCTTTCACGTTGAAAGTCGAAACAGCGAAAGTTGTTCATCACTGTTTCGCGGCCTGCGCGGCTGAAGTCGCAGTGGACTTCGAGCAACAGCTACGCTTGCCCGAACAGCAATACGCGAGGTTAGCGCAGCAGCGTGTTTCCGCGAGCATGTCGTTAGCCAACTCCTTGTTGAGTATCAACGCCATGCCGGCCGAACCATCGACGGCATCAAAAGCACTGACTCCGCAGCAGGGCCGCTTGAACGTGCAGCAATAAGCTCGCTTGGCACAGCACGTCTGACGAGCGGTCGTTCTGGCGGCCGCCACCTCCTTGAATGCCGCCGCATCGCTCGTCGCCGACTTCGGGCAACAGTCCCGTTGAATGGAGCAGCAGACAAACAATACGACCTCGTCATCACCGGCGGTCGTGTCATCGCCCCGGAAACCGGTCTCGATGATATTCGCAACGTAGGGATCAAAGGTGCGAAGATTGCCGCCGTCACGGATCAGGAGATCGAGGAACAGCAGCGACGCCACCGGGCATGTCGTCTCTCCTGGTTTCATCGACATACATCACCACAACGCGGGCGTCCCCTTTGGAGAGAAACTGGCGCTACGCGACGGCGTGACGACACCGATGGAGTTGGAGGCCGACGTGGATCCCGTGGCCAACTGCTACGCGGCGCTGGAGAGAAAATGCCGAACCAACTACGGCGCCAGCGTGGGCACGATCCCGGTGCGCGAGCACGTCTTTAATCCCGATTACAAAACGGTGTTCGCCGGTGATTTCCTCTACGACATGATGGCGGCTCCCGGAAAATCGCATACATCGATGAAGTGGTCGACCCAGGTAGGAGCGCCCGACGACGTCCAGCGAAGCGGGCAGTGCCATGAGGAAGGCCTGCAGCAGGGCTCGGTCGGTGTCGGACAATGTGCCGGCTACGTTGTGACAGGCACCACGACGGACGAGGCCATCATCTGTCAGGAGTTGGCCGGAAAATACAGCCAGTGCGTGTTCATCCACTGCCGGTTCTCCAGTTAAATGCCACCGACTGGCAGCATCCTGGGCTTTCCGGAACAGATGGCGCCGCAGGAGGTCTACGGTGGGGGATCGTTCTTCAGCACATGACAGCTCAGGCGCTCCGCGACACACCACAGGCGCGCGCTGATGCGAGCTGGAGTCCATCGCAATTCGCCGAAGTCGATGAAACCTCCGCGCGTTGGGTCACGAATCCTGCGGCTTCTCAGCCTTGAAAGTACAAGCACAGGCCGCATTCGCTCATTCGGACTGTTGGCTGACCAACTACAGGTGTAAGCTGTTGCGAATCGGGCCAGGCCGTTGACGTTCAGTACCGTGGAGCGGACATTTCCTGTTCAACCCTTGGGGACGGGAATCTTTGGTTTTCCATCTGTAGCTTCGTGTTCTCGCGGAGTGTCCCGTCTTGATGCCGGGAAAACACGGTATCACGAAATCCGGAGCCAATTCCATTAACACACATGCAACGCAAAAGTCGCCGGATTAGGACAGGAGTTCACAAACCGGGTTGAACAACGATTTGCAATCGGAACCTGTCAGGCAGCCACAAACAACATGCGAATGACTGCGCCAGTTCCCGACAACGACTGAAGGACACTATCGATGAATGAGAAAGGTCTCGTTTGTAACTGGCTGGAGCAGGCGGTGTTGGGATTAGGGCTTTGTCCGTTTGCCGGCGAGCATTGGAGTGCGGGCCGAGTTCGATTGACCGTCACTGCGGCGACGTCCGAACGGGTGTTACTGCAAGATCTCCAGGTTGAACTCAGCCTTCTGGAGACGACCGATTCAAGTCTGATCGAAACAACAGTGCTGATCGTGCCAAAGCTGCTACGCGAATTCTCTGACTACAACCAGTTCCTCGGTCTCGCCGATGCACTCATCGAGGAACAAGGCTGGGCGGGATGTTTTCAGATTGCCAGTTTTCATCCCGGTTATCAGTTCGAGGGCACAAAGTATAATGATCCGGAAAACCTAACGAATCGTTCTCCATTTCCGTTGCTGCACCTGTTGCGCGAGATCACAATCAGTCGGGCGCTGGCCCAACACCCTAATCCTGACCAGATACCGTTGACCAATATTGCCACCTTGCGAGCCTTGAGTGAAAAGAGCCGACAGGAGATTTTCGGTTTTCTGCCGGAGTATTGATCGCCGCGATACTTCTCACGTCGTGACGCACCCAGGCTGTTGCAAATGGAGCTGCCGCGAGTCGGCACAAACTGGCACTGCCTGAAGCATTTTCTCGGCGAGTTTGTCCGGGACTGAAAGCGCTGGGAATTGTCCGGACTTCAGGTGCTGAACGGTTTCGACTTTCCAGTTCGAGATCATCCTGTCCTGCAGTCCTGCAGTGCGGGAGTCGTGACCTTGTCGATCGCTGTGCGAACCTAAGCCTTGTTTGAACAGACGGCTGAAACTCATGGCATGCGTTACCAAAAGCAGCGGGACGAAGAATGTGGGGATATACCAGGTTGTCTGCAGACCTGGCACGGCTTCCGCCTGGCGCAGTGCGTTCGCGAGGTCCAGTGTTCCGACGATGTTGAACAACCAGGCAACCGGCAGTGCCCAGCTCCAATGTCGTCGAAGTGCGACCAGAACCAGGAGTGCAAGCAATCCGCTGACGAAGTCGCCATATGCGGCGGCGAATGCGAAGTGCCCTGGCAGAGTTTCTGCAGTCAGGCTTGGCACCAGGAACGCCAATCCGATATGCCGCAGCGCGTGAGGGAACGTCAATACGATCAACGCGTGGCGAATCGGCTTCCTTGCCAGCCATGGAGCGACGTGCCATTTCGCCAGCAAACCAAACACGGTGAGACTCAGGATGAGCTGCACTCGGAAAATCGTTAGTGAATCCATTAATCTGTTTCCTTGATGCAGAGCGGCAAAACGTTCCCGAACAGCGGCTGTGGTTACTTCGAACTCACTCGTCGCGGTTTGGTGGTGACGTTCTTTCCGAGGAAGCTGCGGATGTGACTCGCGATCACATCGCCGTCTTCTTCGAGTGCGAAGTGGCCCGTGTCGAGCAGATGGAATTCGAGATTCTTTAAATCGCGTTTGTAGGGATGAGCCCCTTCAGCCGGGAAGATGTGATCGTTCTTGCCCCACACGATCAGCGTCGGTGGTTGATGCTGTCGCAGGTACGCCTGCCATTTCGAATAGCGACCAGGGTTGCTGCCGTAATCAAGAAACATCGCGAGTTGGATCGCCTGATTGCCTTTGCGATCCAGCAGCGGTTGAACATGGCCCCACGTATCAGGACTAATCACGTCTGCATTGCGAACGCCGTGTGTGTACTGCCACTTGGTGGCGTCAACAGTCAGCAAACCCTTGAGTGCTTCCGCATTTTTGGGTGATTGATCCTTCCAATATGCTTTGAGTGGCTTCCAAAACTCTCGTAGCCCTTCGTCGTAAGCATTGCCATTCTGAATGATGAGCGATTCAATGCGTTCGGGGTGCCGAGTCGCCACACGGAATCCGACCGGGGCTCCGTAATCCATGAGATACAGGCTGTATTTCCGCACGCGCAGTTCCTGCAGCAGGGTGTCCACTACGTTGGCCATGTTGTCGAACGTGTATTCAAACTCATCGATCGACGGCATTTCGCTGTTGCCGTATCCGGGATAGTCCGGAGCGATCACGTGGTACCGGTCAGCCAGTTTTGGAATCAGGTTGCGGAACATGTGCGACGACGTTGGAAATCCGTGCAGCAGTACGATCGTCGATGCGTGCTTCGATCCGGCTTCGCGATAGAAGACGTCGATCCCGCCGACCTTTTTTGTGTGGTAAGTGACCTGCGGTGCCGCGGCAGTCGCCGTTTTCGGTTGTGCGTGTGCGGTCGCGAGGCCACCCACCGTGGCGGCAAGCAGCAGTGCGGCGGCCAGTATTGAGTTCTTGATCGACATGATTGGTTTCCTCTTAGGAAGGCCGGCTGTGCCGGCCATGAGCTGAATGGGTGTCATGCCGAGTTTGGCCGGCACGCCGCTGAGCAAGTTCTCGGGCTTGCCGGTTGCTTGTTGAGGGTCGATCGCTGGAATTCGTGACATGGTTCTGCTCCGCTTCTGTTGGTTTTTAAGGTGCCAGCGACTGTCGCTGGTTGATGGCGGTGGACAAAGCACGGGACGTGCCAAATGGCGTAGTATTTCCTTAAGTCGCTTATGCAGAACATGTTGCGACATAATCCAGGTGATTGTTGGTTACACGATATATCGTTGATCCCGAAATATCGTGTTGGAATGACGATATTTCGTTATAGTTCGGGAATGCTTGAACAACAGACACCGCTCATTTCCGATCCCAAGACTTTGCTCCTTGAGATGGCTCAACTCCGGCAGGTCGCGGATGTTCTGAAGCTGATCGTCGACCACCTGGCGACATCTCAAGCCGTTGCGTTGGCGAGAATCTGGTTGGTACGTCCTGGCGCGGGGTGTTCGACCTGTCCGAGGCAATCCGAATGCCCCGATCGCACCAACTGCCTGCATCTCGTCGCGAGCGCTGGCACATCCATCGCTGAACCGAATCGAGATCTTTCGCGCGTTGACGGAGAGTTTCGGCGTTTTCCAATCGGCGTGCGCAAGGTCGGTCGAATAGCGGCGACTGGCGAACCACTTGAAGTCCGCAACATCGACGGCAAACCGGGATGGCTGGCTAAACCGGAATGGGCGAACGCCGAGGGGATCCGAGGATTCGGCGGGCAGCCATTGGTTTACCGCGGCGAAGTCCTCGGTGTACTCGCCATCTTCAGCCGCACAATAATCGGTGATGGATGTCTGGACTGGTTACGGATGGTGTCCGATCACGCCGCCGCGTCAATCGGAAACGCCGCAGCATGGGAAGAGATTGAATCATTGCGCAACCGGCTTGAACTGGAGAACGACTACCTGCAGGAAGAAGTTCGTCAGCGCGAGTCGTTCGGTGAGATGATCGGCAGGAGTTCTGCACTTCAGAAAGTCGGCGAACAAATCGAACTGGTCGCCCCGACCGATTCGACCGTGCTGATCACAGGCCAAAGCGGCACCGGAAAAGAACTCGTCGCGCGAGAAATTCACAAACGGTCATCACGCAGCGACCGACCGATGATCAAAGTTAACTGTGCGGCGATTCCTCATGAACTCTACGACAGCGAATTCTTCGGTCACACCAAAGGAAATTTCACCGGAGCCGTCCGCGATCGAGTTGGCCGATTCGAACTCGCCGACGGCGGTACGTTGTTCCTCGACGAAATTGGCGAAATCCCGCTCGACCTCCAAAGCAAGCTCCTTCGAGTCCTGCAGGAAGGCGAACTGGAACGAGTGGGCGACGAACGCACCCGCAAGGTGGATGTGCGGATCATCGCAGCCACCAACCGCGACCTGAAAGCCGAAAGTGAGGCAAGGCGATTCCGCAGTGATCTGTACTACCGCCTCAGCGTCTTCCCAATCGAACTGCCAGCACTTGCCGAACGGGCGGAGGACATTCCACTCCTCGCCGAACACCTGCTCACCCATCTCGCCCGCCGACTCGGGCGGCCCGCGCCGCGACTCACATTGTCAAACATTCGTGACCTGCAACGATACAACTGGCCGGGTAACATCCG
Source organism: Planctomycetaceae bacterium (assembly GCA_039831615.1). Taxonomy (GTDB): domain Bacteria; phylum Planctomycetota; class Planctomycetia; order Planctomycetales; family Planctomycetaceae; genus S139-18. The sequence goes on along the minus strand of JBDOMX010000575.1, from coordinate 930 downwards.
CGAACTGCAACATGTACTGGAACGAGCGTTGATCACCGCAAAATCAGGCAAACTGAAGCTCGACTCGATTGCAGCGAACGACGGCATCCAGCAACAGCGCGGTGCTGCCGATCGCTCCGTCCAGGCTGGTATAGAGATCCTTACGAGCTCCGAACTTCGAGCATTCGAAACGGACAACATCCGCCTCGCATTGAAACGCACCGGAGGCAAGATCTACGGATCCGGCGGCGCTGCAGAGTTGCTTGAGGTGAAGCCGACCACGCTGGCTTCTCGGATCAAGACCCTGGGTATCGACCCGAAGGCAGAGATCGCCTGAATTCACAGGAGCTATCGAATCTCTCGCCGGATACTTCCGCCTGACCGCGTGTGCGGTTGACACCCGCGGATCGAAATCTTGTGTCAAGGCCGCTTCGAGTTGTTCAGCGCCGCCTTAGTGCTTTGCGGGCACGCGGCGATCGCACAGAAAATGCGACAACGTATCGGTGAAAAAGTTCAATAGCCGTCGTGTCGTCCTGACTTGAAATCAAAACAGCCCGTCGCATTCACTTGCGACGGGCTGTTTCTCGGTTGTGTGCAATGGTTGACGCGGAGCCTGGATCCCGGCTCTGTCAGTTCAAACAGTTGCTGTTTTCGGGGCATACAGCAGGGCAATTGCCTGAAGCACAAGACACCCGAGGCAGACTGATGATTCATTTAGGAATTGCACTGCCTGCTCATGGCCGGACACGAAGTCGCATTGATGGTCCTGTTCAATCCTGTAACGGATGTACTGGACGCTCATGCCTGAATCTTCTCCTCCCGTCGTAGAATTCCGGATCCGAAAACTGTTCCCATGCCTCGCTTCGGCTAGGAATCAGAATTAACCGTTGGACGAGACTTCAGCAGGTCTACTGTCATTCAGCCTACTGGCTGTGCATCTGCGCTCCAGGC
>JBDOMX010000728.1:0-1637 GCA_039831615.1 Planctomycetaceae bacterium | reverse complement strand
ACCGCTGGTTCTGGCAGTATCTCATCATGACGAACAAACCGAACTCCATCAGCCGGTTGCGTAAAGTATTCCTCCGCTTCTTTTGCTGACCTGACTTTATCTGGCATTACGGTACGGCAACAGCTCCACTTGCCTCGGAGGTCTCTGAGATCGGCGGCACTAACACGGATCGCTCAGACCGCTGCTCCTCACCCTGTGGGCGCTGAATCCTCTCGCCGCATGCAGCGCAGAACTTTGCCGATTCAACAACCGGTTCCCCACAGTGGATGCAATGCATCGTCGCTCGAACGAGCCGTCGCAGCGTGGCGACCTCGCGTGCGAGGTCCGCAACCACCGGGGTGCGCTCCTCAGCTTGGTAGACCTTCACCAACGCACTGTAGTACCAGAGCGTACCGGCTTTGCGACCGTTGAACCGTTGCCAGAGCCGGTCGCCGTGGACGCGATAGTCGCGGATGATGGCGCGCACGTTGTGCAACTTGTCACAGGCCGACACGAACCGGACCGCTTGGGATTCCCGGGTCAGTCGTTCGAGATATGCCTCTTTGCGGTGCCGCCACGGAGGTTTGGGCTCCACGTCGGTGTCCGAGCAACCGTCCACGATGGTGGCGACTGTGCTGCCGAACCGGCTGTCGATCTGCCGTAGGGTCTGAGCACCGCCCTGGTCCTCGACCGCGTCATGTAGCAGAGCCGCAATCGCTTCGTCCTCGTCCGCCCCATACTCAAACGCAAGGCTAGCGACGGCGAGCAGGTGGGAGATGTAGGAAATCGACGTACCTTTGCGCGTCTGGCCTGCGTGTAGCTCGTTGGCATAGGCCAGAGCTGCCCCGAAGCGTCCAGACCGGTGTTGCGTGCCCATCCGTCCCGACTTCGTTCTGCGTCCGGTGTTGCCACCCATAGGCGGCATCCCATCGCTGTTCGGTGGGCGGTGCAACGGAGACGAGCCTCTACGATAGGGCGTCTCTCGACCGAGCCTTTATGAAATCGGGTGAAAGCCGGGTTCCTCGTCAAACACGCCGGTGTGACAGTAGGGACACGTCTTCCCGCCTAATGACCAGGTGTCTACGATTTCGCGAGCGGTGCATTTCGGACACGCCGTGATCGGCGCTTCGGAATCAACCATGAAGTCCTTGCCGCAAGAGAGGCAGAGGTGGGGGGAATCGTTGCCGACACACTGATCGAATTCGGCGCTCGGGTGGTAGGCGTATATCTTCTTCTGCGTGACCCCCGTTTTCGTGATCACGGCCTCGTCGAAGTAGTAAGGATTGCCGTCATCCCATGCCTCGATGGTGTGGTCACAACTGTTGCAGACGAACAGAACACCTCGCGCCATGATCGTTTCCTTGATGGAAGTCTTCAGTCAACGCATCGCGATAGTCTAAAAACAAGCGCACAGACGGGTGAGTTGCAATCTTAATCGTTTCGTTCTCGTACTTTTCGACAGTCATCATCATCGCAATAAGACACCTCACCTGTTTGAACGTCGATCCTGTACATTCGTTCAAAGGCGGCGACAAGTTGATATCGGCCACTGCTTTCAAACTGTGCTGTTGTATTCCGTGACGTTGCGACGACAATCAAGAGAATTGCAATGATGGTTAGTAGAACGTTCTGAATCATTCGCTCCATCGTTTCCTCCA
>JBDOMX010001117.1:0-6728 GCA_039831615.1 Planctomycetaceae bacterium | reverse complement strand
GATGTCAATGCGGCCGATGCCGTGGCGTCCTCCGATGGCGTTGAGTTCTTCGACGATGCGAGCGGCTGAGAACATGCTGCCGTTCGCCGACACAGGGACGCCGGATTCGAAACCGATGGTGACGGCTTCTTCCTGATCCGGAGCCTCCTGAGCTGACACAGTCATTCCAAAGTCGATCACGGTTTCGCCGTCCACGGTGAGGTCTTCCAGGTCGCCCGCTTCATAACTGATGTGCAGGCAATTCTCGTCGCTGGAATAGGGTTTGCTCGCCGTCGCTTTGACCGGAATATTCTTTTGCTCGCAGTACGCCAGCATTTCGGTGCGGCCGGGGAATTGGCTGCGAAATCTTTCCATGCGCCACGGAGCGATCATGCGCACTGATGGTTCCAAAGCTTCGGCGGCCAGCTGGAAACGACACTGATCGTTGCCCTTGCCGGTTGCTCCATGTGCGAACGCGACCGCATTGACTTCGCGCGCTCGCTGCAGACACGCCCTGGAAATCAATGGCCTCGCGATCGAAGTGCCCAGTAGATAGATGTTTTCGTATTTCGCCTGCCACTGCAGCACGGGAAATGCAAAGTCACGGCACAGTTCTTCGCGGACGTCAACAAGCTCGGATGACTTTGCTCCGATATCCAGAGCCTTCTGCAGAATCGCCTCGCGATCCTCACACGGCTGTCCCAGGTCGACATACAGACAATGCACGTCGTAGCCTTCATCCTGCAGCCAGCCCACCAGAACTGAAGTATCCAAACCGCCGCTGTACGCCAGAACAACCGAATCTGCCACCGTGAATTCTCCAATGAATGGGTCCTGTCGAACCGGGGTGAATCGCGAGAATGGACCACAGCTGTGGACGTCTCCACCAATCTCAGGGGACACAGCCTAGCGGGGCAGGGATGCTCTTTCAGCGTCTGACAAGCTGGATTCCTGGCATGGAGAAACTCGATCCGGATTTCTTACGGGGAGCGCCCGGCGGAGACTGTCGACGCTGGCAGCGTCGACAACGTTGCCGATGCTGCCAGCATCGGTGTCGTGCTTTCCTGTTCCCGTTGCTGACGCTGCCAGCGTCAGTGTTGACAGGCCGGTTGAGGCGCTTCTGCACGGCAGACACCGATCTGGTGCAAGCCGTCATGTTTTCGCGCGACAACACCTCTGATCGGAGCCAGTCCCGTCTCCTGCTCGTCCTGGAGAAATGCAGTCTCACCGCAGCGACTGCATCATCATCAGGACCGGCGAAGGCCCAATTGATGATGGCTCAACCGTTCGCAGCCGGCGTCGGTGATGAGATAATTGTGTTCGAACCGCATTCCGCCGCTGCCTTCAATGTACAGTCCGGGCTCCAGTGTCACGACATCACCCGACTGCAGGGTATCCGTACTCTGCGGTACCAGAATCGGTGGTTCAGGATGTTCCATCCCCAGTCCGTGGCCGGCGTGGTGCGACAGGCTAGGGTAGTCTCGCCGAACGAGCTCTGCCGAAGCCGTCTCAAACACGGCGGCGCAGCTTTCTCCCGCGGCCAGTTTTGCTTCGGAAGCCGACAGTGCGGCGATACAGGCGTCGGCCTGAGTGGACTGTAAACCTGATGGCTCACCAATCGCCACAGTATTTGTAAAGTCACTGCGATAACCGGCAATCACCACACTGAAGTCCAGAAGCATCAGATCACCGTTCCGCAGCTGGTAGCCTGTCGGAAGGCCCCCGGCTTTAAAGACTTCGGCATTCGTCGCTCGAAAGTCGCCGTACACAATGCACGCGGCCCCGGCGGCTCGCTGTGCGGCTGCCTGGATCGCGAGATAGACGTCCAGTTCCGTGGCGCCGGCAACGACACTGTCGAACGCCGCTGCCTGGCCGGCCGCACCGGCATCCATGCAACGTTGCAGCAATCGCACCTCATCAGGAAGTTTTGATCGTCGCAGGTGACGAATCACCGTTCCCAGTGATTCCGCCACGCCGTTCACCGTCACGTCGGTCACAGCATTTTGGACGACCGACAGCAACTCAGCCGAAAGTCCGTCTCGTTCCGCCAGCAGGACTGCCCGATCAAGCGGAGTCACACGTGTCTTGAGAATCGCCGACAGTGCCTGATGACGATTGCCGACGGAGTGCTGATGGTCATACCACGGCTGCACGACTTCTTCAGAGACGAAAACGTCTGAAACCGCCGTTCGACGAGTGAAATTGTCGGTAAACAACACCGAATTGCCATCACGTGACAGCAACAGCGCGGCCGACTGATCCGCAGAAAAGCTGATTGGGTTCGGTCGAAAGCCGCAGAAATACTGCACGTGGCGTGGATCGCCAACAAGAGCCAACTCGATGGTGGCGGGAAGCGCCGACCACAAATTCTGCTGGCGCTGGTAACAGCCGTCTTCGGTGAGCATCGGTGAACAAATCCTGTGTTGGATGGTGGCGAAAGATTCCTGTTCCCATTAAAAGCCGGCCATGAAGTATCGCATCGTTCTGGCCAGCCGCAATCGCAGCAAGGCTGGTGAAATCTCGGCACTCCTGGCACCACACGGATTCGAGGTCGTCCCTGTCAGCGAGTTTGCGGATCTTCCCGAAGTGGTTGAAGACGGGGAGTCATTTTCGGAAAACGCTGCGAAGAAGGCGACTGAAGTTGCCAGGGCCATCGGGCAATGGGTCATTGGCGAGGACAGCGGCTTGTGCGTCGACGCACTGGGAGGCGCGCCGGGAATCTATTCTGCCCGCTTCAGCGGCGAAGATGCCACTGACGAACGCAACAACGACAAACTCCTGAAGGAACTCACCGGCGTCCCCGGCAGCAAACGCGGGGCCGGCTATGTATGCAGTATCGCGTTGTCAGATCCAGCCGGCAGCGTCCGTGTGGCTGTTGAAGGAACCTGCCGAGGGCGGATCATCGAAGAGCGACGAGGTTCAGGAGGGTTTGGCTATGATCCTCTGTTCCTGATTTCCGAGTTTCATCGGACGTTCGGAGAGTTGAGTCCAGTGGTGAAGCAACGCCTGAGTCACCGAGCCCGCGCGTTTGCCCGGTTCATTCCGTCACTGCTGGCACTGGCCGGCGAGTTCAGTCGCTGACATGCGAGGCGGCTGCGAGCCGCACCGTTCTCATCACCGAATCGCCGGCAGCGTTATTCCTCGTCCGACTGCCGGTGCAGATGTTTCGCACGCCCCTGAGTCCACATGAGCAGACCTGACAGTCGGTCGCGCCCTCGTTCGAAGTAAATGGTATTGAGCGACTTCCAATGCTCGCGATAGCGCGCGTCGCGTCGGTTCCGCCACTCCGGATGAAGCTGAACGATACCCGACTCCTGCAGCGCCCTCACAATTCGTGCAGCAATCAGCTGGTGGCCGTAGAACGTCGGATGCACATGATCCACGAACAAGTTGTTACCGGGAATCCCTCCCGGACTCAGCGACTCGAAGAGTTCCCGCACGCTGACAAGCTGACAGTTGGTTTCAAGACTCACGTGCCGAATCACCTGACTCAGACGCTCGATGATCCGCAGCGGGCACACATCTTCCTCGATGGCTCGTTGCAGGTGGTGTCTGGCTTCATCAAACCGCTCGGATTCGGCGCAGCGCAAGCCCAGATGGTAGTGCAGTCCGGCATGCTGCGGATTGATGGCGACGGCCTGCTTAAACAATTCAATTGCCTGCTCACGACTCGCGGCGATCGCGTTTTCTGCATCCGCGATGTGGCGTGCACAGGTGGCCAGCTCGGTCGCGGAAATCTTCGTGCTGTCCTCAATTTTGAACGGAGGACAATCGCGCATGTTGACCGCCGGGTCGACGAGTATGACCGGGATGCCGGCAGATTGCGCCACACGCACCAGTTGCCTGAGATTGTATTCAAAATGCCGCACGGCCGAATTTTTCCAGGCCAAATCGCGGTGGTAGCTGACGAGTCCGCCCTGATAGTCCAGCAGAGTGTCGACTTCCGTCGGCAGTAAGTCCTTTTTCACCGCAGCGGAAGCCGCGTCCTGATGGCTGTACACAAGTCGATGACTCAGCTGTACACTTCGCAGCCGCGTCAGACCGCTGATGGCCTGTGCCAGGAAATCAGGCAATCGTTTGATGGCCGCATAGGAACGGTCTTCCAGAAATTCATTATGCCCGGTGCAGAGAATGACCAGATCGGGTTCATGTTGCAGCATCTCATTCAGAATCGGGATCAGCCGGTAACTGGCGTAGGAAACACCGCCACAGTTGATGACTTCCCAGTGTCTGCCGGCATCGGCCGCTGCCAGGCTGAGCTCCAGCCACGTCGTGAAGGACGTCTCGATCGAGTACGGCCGTCCCTGGACTGTTGAACCGCCCAAACAAACGATGCGGTATTCATTGGGCCGTTTATGGACGGCAAACGATTCCGACTGAAAGAATGCCAGCCGATTGGCCGCGGTGACCATGGACTGGCCATCGTCAGAGGGGACAAACAAAGGCCGAACACTCTGGAAATCGATGAATGGATCGGCAGGAGGTGCAGCCGGTTTCCAGCCCATGATCCGCAGCGACGCTTCCAGCGCCAGGAAGGGCGACAGCCCAATTACGACCGCCAGCAAACGAAATGTCCAGCGCTTCGTTGGAGAACAGGAGATCTTCGGGTTGTCGGCTAAAACCTTCATGCACTTCCAGTTTGGCATCTGGTATAGTCTGACGCCATACTGACGTTCACGCCGGAGCTTCCAGGAAGTTTATTGGATTGCCCACCAGGTTGTGCAACGATACGCGGTGGGCCTGCTGTTGCATCCATCGCTATCGCGGCCGAATTCCGGCAGGCGAGTCACCGTACATTCATTTTTCCAGCATCCGAAAGAGTTGATCTCATGGTCCCGCAACCACGCGGCATAACGCCTTTCCTTGCTGTCCTGCTGATCAGTTGCAGTTCCGTTGCTGCAGACTGGCCCATGTGGCGCTGCGACGCGGAACGCTCCGGTACGTCGCCTGAAAAACTGCAACCCGGTCTGCAGCCTGTCTGGACTCGTCAATTCAAACCTCGCGTGCCGGCATGGGACGATCCTCTGAATCTCGATCTCATGACGTTCGATCGAATCTTCGAACCGATCGTCATGGATGGTCGGATGTTTGTTGGCTTCAATGACTGCGACAAACTGGCGGCGTTTGACACGGACTCCGGCGAGGAACTGTGGTCCTTCTTTACGGACGGTCCGGTACGTCTTCCGGCCGTCGGCTGGGATGGCAAAGTCTGCTTCACCAGCGACGATGGCTGCATTTACTGTGTCGATGCCGAGACCGGAAAACAGCACTGGAAATTCCGTGGTGCGCCCAGCGAACAGAAGTCGGTAGGAAACCACCGCCTTGTTTCCACGTGGCCGGCACGTGGCGGCCCGGTCATCCGCGATGACACGATTTATTTTGCGTCGAGCATCTGGCCGATGATGGGAACCTTCGTCTACGCCCTCGACGCAGACACTGGCGAAGTCAAGTGGGTGAACGACAATACCGGGTCCCAGTACATCAAACAGCCACATAGTGCTCCGTCGTTCGCCGGTGTCGCACCGCAGGGTGCCCTGGTCGCCACAGATGAGTTTCTGGTTGTCCCCGGCGGTCGATCCGTTCCGGCCGTGTTTCAGCGCAGCGACGGAAAACTACGATATTTTGAGATCAACGCCGGTGGAAAAGGAACCGGTGGTTCATTCGTCGTCGCCAACGACGAGCGGTTCTATGTGCATACTCGGCGCAAGGGAACTCGCGCCTTCAATCTGGAAACGGGTCTGAAAACGGCATTCATGCCCAATGAACCCGTGCTGGCAGCCGGCATGGTGTACTCCGCGGAAACTGCTGAGGACCGGCCCGTCGTGCGCGCCTATGGCCCGAACGATGAGGTGCTCTGGGAGGTCGAGGCAGATGGCCGAGGGGACCTGATTCTCGCTGGGGATCAGCTTTACGCCGCCGGGAAAGAATCGATCACGGCAATCCGTCTGCCCACTGCCGAACACACTGCAGCGGTCACAGAATCAATTCCGGTGGACGAGCAGATCGAGCGTTTACTCGCAAGTGACGGCAAACTGTTTGCCGTTTCGCTGCAGGGTTCCATCATGGCCTTCGGGCCGGAAAGTGAACGCGTCGACGGGCCGACGGAAGTTGCGACTGCGCCATTGGATGTCACGCCGGAGGCTGCAGCGACGATTTCCAAATTACTGGCCGACGTTGATGCGGAAGGCTATGCGCTGTGGTATGGGATTTCTGACGAGTCACTGGTGCGTGCACTCGCCGCAAACTCGCCGTTTGCTCAACTGGCAATGATCGACTCCGATCAGCAGAAGGTTGATCGACTTCGGCAGCAGCTGGTCGCCGCGGGAGTCTACGGGCAGGTGACCGTGCATTGTTCGTCGGCCGCATCATTTCGAGCTCCGAAATACGTGGCGAACGTGTTATTCGTGGGGCATGAACTGGCATCTTCAGCTGACGAAAGGCTGCTCGCCGCTCTTTACGAATCAGTTCGTCCGTATGGAGGCGTGATGCATCTGATCGTCGGGAGTCACCAAACCGAAGTGGCGGAGACGGTTCGGGGAATGGATCTGGAGCAGGCCGAAGTGACGGTCGCGGGCCAAAGTACCATGGTACGACGGGTCGGCCGACTGCCCGGTTCAGCAGACTGGACGCATCAGCACGGCGATGTCGCCAACACTGTCAAGTCGAACGACCGCAGAGTGAAGGTGCCTCTGGGCGTCTTGTGGTTTGGTGGCAGCAGCAACATGGACGTGCTGCCACGCCACGGACAT
>JBDOMX010000510.1:0-6728 GCA_039831615.1 Planctomycetaceae bacterium | reverse complement strand
CCGAGCATTTTCCATCGAGGTCGCGTGGCGTAAAATAAATTCTTCACACGCTGGGCCAAGCTGCTCGGGCGGCCAAACCAACACCAACCCCGTTTCATGACACGCACTGGCTACGGTTCAAATTGGGTGTCGCGGCCGGGAATCAGTCTACCGCAAATTCGCAGGGACTCAACGCCCGGAATCCTCCGTATTGCGGATTCGAAACCTGCTGCTGAGTTCATGTCATGGACTTCTCCGGTGTGTGACGGACAACAGCCACGGAGGTGCTGACGGGCACCAGTCACGACACCGCATCCAGAAACTACTCATGACCAAACCCAAGTCGTCCGAGTATCTTCGCGGGAAGTGTCCAAACTGCCGCGAGACGATTCGTATCCGCAAATCCAAAGTTGGTCAGGTTGTGGACTGCCCCGGGTGCAGTCGGCCGATCCGCATCGCTGTCCGCACCCCGTCCAAGCCTCCGGACCCTCCCGAGGCGACAGACCTGCCTGCCGAAGACGTCGTTCCACCTCGTCCGGTCGTGCCCGAAACCCCCGAGGTCATGGCCAACGTCGCCAAGGAAGCCGGGCCGCTCGTCGTTCAGGTGAAAAAACGGACGACGTGGCCTGTCAAAAGTCTCGGCGTCGTATCGCTCATTCTTGGTGTGCTCTCAGCCTGTGTCCTTTGGATGCCTTTCGTTGGCTTTGTGCTGAGTGGTCTAGGAATGTTGCTCGGCACTGCCGCCCTGGCAACGGCAACGTCCAGGAAAAGCACAGGCGTGGGCTACGCCACAATGGGGACCCTGATCTCTGCCACAGGCATCGTCCTGGGGCTTGTGATCGTATTCGAGCCACGCCTGATCGATGTGGGTATTCAGACGGTTGCAGATTATCTGGATCGTGCGCCTCATGCGGAGCCCGTACAGGCAGCACCTCTTGAGGACGCACAGCACAGTGATCGTGGATCGGCAGCTGGACAAGATGAATCAGCCGTTGATCATGCTCGGCCCGATCAGTCAAAAATGCCTGAGTTTCACGCTGCATCGAAGCCACGGCAGCTCGGAGTTGTTCAGTTGGAACTCTCTGAGTTTCGCCTTGGGAAAGTCCCTTTGTACAACGAAATATTCAAGGAGGATTCCTGGTCTGAAGTAGAATTGCTGACAATCCGGATCAAGATCACGAACACCAGTGCCACGAAAAATATTGACTACGCAGGCTGGATGTCAGAAGCAGCATCGCAAAGGGGCATCGATGCTGAGCTGGCCGACGACAACGAACACCGATACCGCGCCGTTTCGTTCGGGACAGCTAAATCTGTGAAGAACGAGACGACAAACCTGTTACTTCGCCCTGGCAAATCGATTTCGGATGCTGTGGTTTTCGAACTCCCGATGGATGGTGTGAAATACCTTGATCTGACTCTCTCGGCGAAAGGGTGCGATGGACGCGGCGCGTTCCGGTTTCGCATTCCGATTGAAGTCCTCAAGCGTTGAGCTGCAGGATGACGGCTTGCCATGATTTAACAATTACAGTCTGTGGCCGCTGACCGTCTCCGTTCGGCGTTGAATTTTCGGCAGCCGCAATGACCCAATCATCCGTCCCCGGCAGGCGAGGGGGAGGCACAGATCCAGGATCCGGGCTGGCTACTTATTGCGCTGTGCTAACTGGGCAAGCCACAGGATTCCGGCAGGAATTCCGGTTGCGAACGCGATGGTCAACAATTCAGTGGAGACTTGCATTTCATCACTTTAATTGGAAGGAAGGTCGGATGGTTTCGGGGATGGTAGACCGGCCATCAGGTCGAAGACAGAACTTAACAGCAGGAATTCCTGCCGTATCCGTCTACCGGACGGTGAGGAGCGTTCGAACGCTTTGAATACCTGGTCCTTTCGTTCGTTCAAGGGGCGAAACCTGAACATAAGGACGTGCTCGGCGATCGCATCGACCGGAAAGCCCGGCACAGCCGGACCTGTGCGACTACTCACCGATCACGTTCAACGCCGGCTGAAATTCCTCGATCAATGCGTCCGCAATCGATTGTCCGTCAGCTGCCCCGCCGCCGCAGACATCGCGTGAACATGTGTCGCACCACATCCGACAGCGCGGTCCCACTGCCGATGATCAAGCAGGCAGCTTTGCAGGCTTTCTGTCCATGCGACGTACATGGCGAACCATCCACGTTCGGCAGATATGCCGGCGAAGATGTAGACACCAGGAAAGTCACAGAATTCTGTATCCGGTGGACAGACGGTGAACGTGTGCTTACCCCATGTTGCGATCGTATCGTGCATCAAGTGACTCGCCGTGCCCATGCTGGTTCCTGTTAAGTTCTCGGTTCGGACCACACTCATTGCGATCGCCGTCGATGACGGAGCGCCATCTGCCGCCGAAACGCACAAAATGACGAAAATGTTCGTGGGAAAACCGCGGAAACTGTTCCTGCAGGAGGTGCGGAAGACTCAGGCAACACTTCCGGCGAACCAGTAGATGGTCCAGGCGATCAGCACCGGTCCAGCCACAATCCCGGCCAGCAGGACAACGATCAGGACGATATGAGTCGCTGTCAGTCTGTCCGGGTCACTGAGCGGTACGAACGATTTCGTCTTCGGTGGTTGGTACGGGTCGGTATTCATGGCGAAAGACCCAACCACGCTGCGAACTGGCACATGGCGAAGTGTAAAGCGACAGCGCTTGACGCTGTTACATAGCCGCGGCGATCGCGCCAGAAACCAGCTCTCATTCTGTCCCCCCCGCGAGCCGTTGCACGCCTGCTGAGTTACACCGCGTGGATCGCCATTTCACTCAAGCAAATCGACTAAGGTTTTTTCAGTAAGCTGGTGCAGGAAGTCGTCCTTTGTCCCGGCCCAACTCCGTTTCTTCCGGATCATGGAAAACCACTTATCAACAATCACGTCGACTTCGTCTTCTATGCTGGCAAAGTCTTCTGACGAAGCACAGGCGATCAGAAATCGACGTTGTTTCACCAGCGACGCGCGCAACGAAGTCGCTGTTTCATGGATGGTCAACAGCGTATCTGTAGCCTCGTCATATGCTTCCTGGACTTCCTCCCTGACCCTTGCCCACTGCGCTAAATCATCGAGGTCGTCCGGTGCATCGGCGGCCAGTTGTTTTCGCAATTCGTTCGTCGTGTCTTCCAGCGTTTTGATGGTTACAGCAAAATGCTGCTGTCGATTCTCAGAAATCTCCAGAGACTTCGTCAGGAACGTTGCCATGAGTCGCCGGAGCTGTGGGCCTGGGATGGTCATCGTTCTGCACCTCCGAAAGTGTTTTGCAGACTGGCACCCGTCGGCGTCTCGAATGACTTCGCTGCCGGCTCAGAAGTTCATACCGGATGTTCGGTACGGGTCGGACTGATTCTTGCTGCCACTGGTCAATTGTCGATCGACTGGGCGACCAAATGCCACATAATCCGGCGGCATTTGAGGTGTGTGACCCGGATACCAATATTTCGAGCAGGACTTCGACGTGACAGGACTCCTGAAAACTGATCCAGCGCGAGGAGAAACCTGATTGACGCTGCCGGGGATGGATGCCGCGACGCGACACTGGCTGACGTGTAGCAGAAGTTGGAAGCGACAGGGCAGACTCGCACGCACCTCGGTCAGCGCATCGCTGACGGCGGGGCTTGGATTCCCAATATGATGTCTCGCAAACGCAACCAGTGCCATGCAGGCACGGACAGCCTTCGGTCTGAGCGACCGAGTGAACCCGGTGTCGGGCACCGCGGCCATGCTGAACATCGCGCATTGTGGGTACGATTGCCGTCGAAATGACCAGTCTTGCACGGACAAGCAGTCGCCGGCACTTTGCCAGGGGAGTTTCATTCCTGCCCGGGACGGGTTATTCAACCACCAGCAAGGTAGGATGCTGTGATGTGGTACTGGACGAAATTTACATTGCGGATGATGGCGCAGGCGGGTTAGCGGTGGCGGCAGTGACATGGGGCGTCGGGCAGTAGCAACCATCCAAAATGTATGGCATTCTGGGCAACGTGTATGTTGAGTGTGAGGCTAACGAGTTTACCGTCGAATTTCGGTGTGTGCGTGCGGCCGTCTATTTACGTTCGAAAGCCGGACGCCTTACGATGGCAGACAGTGGACGGCACCTTTACTACAAAGGACCGACAAATGAAAAGCGAATCCCACTCCCCGACCGGGAAGTACATGGCCTCATTGGCATGCTGACACAAATGGGATGGTGGACAACGTTGGCGCCAGACTCGAGGAAACCGTGGATACAAATCGGACCCGTTGCGACGTGGACGAACTTGCGAGGTTGTGCCGCCATCCGTACGAGCCACTGGCTCCTCTGCCTGACGTTCCTCGTCGCGACCGTGATGACGAGTTGGCGGTGGAAGGGACAATAGGTTCAGGCGCAGGAGACCACAACTGAGGAGACAGCAGCATGACGTGTCGAATCGGATTGATGATGGCAACGCTGATTCTGATCGGTTGTGACAAGCCTCAGACGGCGACGCTACCGGAGAGTCCTGTTCAGGAACTAACGGACGCTGCAACGACTCTGGAATCGTCCAGTGACATTCCCTGGACGTCGTACCCGTACCCAGATCCCGCAGGCCAGGCTGCCCCGGCAGAGTTCACGGCAAAAGTAATCAAGGTTATTGACGGTGATACGATCGACGTACAGACAGAAGACAGGGAAACGGTTCGAGTCCACCTAAACGGGATCGACGCGCCAGAGCGTGATCAGCCTTTTGGGGAGGATGCAGAGATGTTTCTGAGATTGATCGCTGACAGGGAAGTTCGGATCGAGACATATTGCCGGGACAAGTATGGCCACATCATGGGGGAGGTTTATTGCGATCTTGGTAGCAGTAATCCCGGAGAATCGAACGTCAATTTCATGATGGTCGCGAACGGTCGAGCCTGGCACTACGTCAAAGACGCACCTGATCGAGAGGACCTGGCGAAAGGTGAGAAGGTCGCACGTGAGATCAGACTGGTCATCTGGTCCGGCAGTCACAAACCAGTCCCACCCTGGCAATGGCGGACGATGAGCAAGGAAGAACGGGATGAGTCCAGATGAGTGATGAGCCGTTCACCCGGAAGAAATGTTCCATAGCAGGTCCTGATTCATTGAACGTGCTCGGCATTGTGGAGGAAACCGGACGGCTTGCGCCGTTCCGCTAAGAACAACAGGCCCGAGGATGTCGCATGCCCGATCGAATCACCCGGTCATTCATGAAACGAGCGTCCGGGGCACTCTACTGGTTTGTTAGGAAGAAAGATCAGGATTCGTCCGTATCTGGAGTCGCCGGACTTCAGGGAACGACCAAGCATTCCGAATGCTGGCGAATCCGGCTCCCCTCAACTTAAGCTTTGGCAGACCACTATGTTCCAGCAGAAGGCCGGGGGCTCGAGCCAACGCGGCGAACCGTGCCGGCGGGCTGGTTGGGGCAGCAGCTGAGTCAGGAGGGGGGATTACCTGATCTGTGTCAGAAACCCAATGTTTTAAGCGGAGAGGCAGGGATTCGAACCCTGGGTAGGTTTGACCCTACGCCGGTTTTCAAGACCGGTGCATTCGGCCACTCTGCCACCTCTCCGGAAACTCGTCAGCCTTTGCCAGCCGGGAACCTTACTCACCGCGCGGGTAAAAAACAAGAGTACTCGGGTGGTCCGAAATGGCTCATGTTCTTTACCCCGACTGGATCCGGTCTGCGCCGAAACGTGTCCGTGTGACGGGCTCGTCGGCCAAAGATCGGATTCCGGAACTACGCCGCCCGACGGTCGGCATCGGATGAATCCGGAAACGTGATCGTGGAGCCGGCACGAACCGCTTCTGCCAGTCCAGTCACCACTCGATGCTGCTGGTCTGTTGAGATTTCAGCGTAGATTGGCAACGACAGGACTTCCTGGCAGGCGCGTTCGGACTCTGGAAAATCGCCGGCCGTGTATCCGAGAAACTCAAAACAGGTCTGCAGATGCAGGGGGATCGGATAATAGACAGCGCAGCCGATGTTGGCATTTCGAAGTGATTTCATCACTTCATCCCGTCGACCTCCACGGACCCGAATGGTGAACTGGTTGTAAATATGGCGACGATCCGGCAGCGTCGCCGGTGGGTCAATCGCAGATCGGAGATTGAAGTCGCGGAACAATTCGTGGTACAGCTTTGCGTGACTTCGTCGTGCCTCTGACCACTGATCCAGGGAGCGAAGCTTGACTCTCAACACGGCTGCCTGCAGCGAATCCAGACGACTGTTGAACCCGACTTCGACGTGATTGTATCCGCCGACGTCACCATGAACCCTCAGACGCTGAAGCCGACCGGCAATCTCGGCGTCGTCCGTGACAATCATACCGCCGTCCCCCGCACCACCCAGATTCTTGGTGGGAAAGAAACTGAAGCAGCCGACCGTGCCCAGCGCGCCGGCTTTACGGCCCCGGTATTGTGCGCCAATCGCCTGGCAGGCGTCTTCGATCACGGGGATTTTGTAGCGGGCGGACAATCGCCAGAGGGGTTCCATTTCTGCACACTGGCCGAACAGATGGACCGGCATGATCGCCGCTGTCTTTTCAGTCAACGCCTTTTCAACCTGATTCGGACACAGATTGAAGCTGTTCGGCTCAATGTCAGCAAAGACCGGCCGAGCACCGATTCGATCTGGCTGTGGTAGCAGATGGCGGTGGGCACAGCGATACGGTCGAATCGAGTTTCGCTTAGCGTGACCGAGTGTCCGGGCACGGTATACCGGTACGCCGCCACGAT
>JBDOMX010000200.1:0-6729 GCA_039831615.1 Planctomycetaceae bacterium | reverse complement strand
CAGCCGGAGCCGACTGGACGACCGCGAACGTGAACAGTCAGAAAGAATTGCCGTTCGTCAGGAGGAAGAAAGTCAGTCAGTCTGGCTGATCAAATCGGACCTCGAAGCGTACTACAGCCGCCGGAAAGAAGAGAAATTCCGCCGCATCGCCGACGAGATGGCAGAAATGCAGGTAGTCTCCAAACTTGGTCATCTGGGCGCTCGGGTCCGCAGCAACCTGAGCGGTGATTCAATTTCCCGCGTCGAGTTCTGGGCAGATACACTCGACCGCTGGGCGGAGGAACTGGTTTCGGCATCGAAGTGTGGAGCCTGTAAAGGATGCAAAGGCGACAGTTTGCCACCATCGATCGTGCTGGAGATTATGAGAATCCTGGAAGGCGAAATCGATCTGCGTGATGAAACTCGAGCTGCCGAAACGGCGAGAACTGCCGTCAAAAAAGAAGAATACGAACAGTCGGTCGCTCGACTGTTTGAAACACAGGATGGAATTCACCAGCGAACACTGGCCGTCATGAATGACATTCGCGCCATCCCAAACGGTGATCGGAAGTTTGGAAAAGAGCTGACCATCATTAATATGGCCGCAGCAGCGATGCAGGACGCGACCGACCTGCTGTCGCGACCGACAACGGATGCCGATGTGATTGCGGCGGAAACCGAAGCGATCGAACTGCTGCTGCAGTCAAAACGCTGCAACCCCAACGGTGGAGGCGGCGGCGGTGCCTCTCCCGGTGGCGGCGGTGGCGGCGACACAGAAACCGTCGCACTTGCCCTGCACGGCCCCGGTGCTGATCCGAATGCACATATTGAATCGCGGAACATCAAGCAATCCACAGGAACAACGAACGATCAATTGCCGGCAGAATTTCGCGATGGCCTGGAGGCATTCTTCAATGCCGTGGAAATTGGCAACTGAAGACACGCACTTCGGGAAGGGCGGGGCAATCATCCTGCGAATCAAATCCATTGACTGCCGGCATTCAACGATGCAAATCACCTCGACAGGTCTCCGTTCCTGCATCGTGCAATTGGCCGCCGGTCCGGAATTAAACAGCACCAACCATCCAACCGACTTGCCGGCAGCTGCCGGATTGAAGTGTTCAGGGTGATTCACCACGGACGGTTCAGTCGGTTTGTCGTTTCTGATCATCTGCTATGCCTCATCATATCCAATTCAAGATTCGCCAATCGGCCTGGTTTCCAGTTCACGGACTCCTCGTGGGGTTACTGTTTTGCTTCACCACTGGCAGGGAAGCCGTCTTTGCACAGGATCCTCAAATCCGTTTCGGCACACAGGTCCCCACCGAAGTAGAGGCCATCTACACACGTGGTCTGGAATGGCTGACCGATCAACAAACGGCCAATGGGAACTGGCCGGGAAGTCATTCAGGGCACGGGGTCGGTGATACCGGTATCTGCGGCATGGCGGTCATGGCATTCCTCGCCAGTGGCGAGGACCCCAACTTCGGACGTTACAGCGAAAATATTCGCAGAACAGTTCGATACATGATCCGTCAGCAAAAGGGATCGACCGGGTACCTTCCCGGAAGCATGTATCAGCACGGGTTTGCGATGCTCGGTCTGGCCGAAGCCTACGGCGCCGTCGACGAAGAACTCCTGTGGACGGGCGAAGACAGTGTCGGCCAGCGAACCATCGGCGAAGCCCTTGAGCTGGCCGTTCGCTGTGCGGTGACAGCTCAGGGAAAGAACCGCTGGGGTGGGTGGCGATACACTCCGGATTCATCAGATTCCGATACTTCCGTATCCGGTGCGGTGCTCATGGGATTGCTCGCAGCACGCAATGCGGGGGTCCGCGTGCCGGATGAATGTATCGACAAGGCTCTGGGATACTTTCAAAAGATGACATCCAAGCAGGGAGGAGTCGGCTACTCCGGCGGCGTGGGAGGCCTGGGTGGGTCAAAAAACCTCCAGGCGATCTCGTCGCTGGTGTTGTCGATCGGTCGCCGCAAAAACGTTGAGGAATACGAGGCTGTCTCCAAACAGGTTGTTCGCAACATCGAACACAACGAATCGAGCTATCCATTCTATTTCCGCTACTACATGGCGCAGGCCCTCTTCCAGGCGGACTTTGAAGCCTGGCAGCGCTGGAACACCAGAACCTTGCGCCAGTTGAAGTCCATGCAGAATGAGGACGGCAGTTTTCAAAGTGGTCACGGACCGGCATACGGCACTTCAATGTCCATGCTGGCACTGGCACTGAACTACCGATTTCTACCTATCTATGAACGATGATTGCCGCATTACCGGTCGCAGGCAGTTAGCGCCGGCCGGCCGCATGAAGCATTGCTGTCTCGTACTTGCCGCTGTGGCTGCGATGGCCGCACCGGGATCGGTTCTCCGCGCTGCGGATGCAAACGCCGTCCTGCACTGGTCATCCGGAGACTCGCTGCCGGGCAGGCTGACTCGAATCACTGCGGATGAACTCACGTGGGAATCGGCAATATTCGCAACGCCGCTGCAGCTGCAACGTTCGGTGCTTGCGTCCGTCTCATTTGAGCCCGGTGACATTCCCGTTCCGACGACTGATGACTTCAGGATTGCGCTCCACAACGGTGATGTCCTGTTCGGGACTCTTCACGAACTCGATGATCAGCACCTGGCTGTGACCAGCAGCCGCCATGGCGATGTTCAAATTCCGCGAGACCTCATCGCGGGGATCGAACGAATCAATCGGGAAGGACTCATCTATCTGGGGCCCGTTGGTCGGGAGGGCTGGGCAGCTGCCGGGATCGAGAACAATTGGCGTGAAGAAACGGACGGTTCGCTGACGTCGTCGACGGCCGACGCGCTGCTGACTCGCAAACTGCGTCAGGAAACGAAACTGGCTGTCGAGATTATCCTTGCGTTCACGCGGCGTCCGGATTTTGTTCTGGCCCTTGGCCGTGACGACGAAAAGAGTCTGCGTCTGGAGTCATGGGACGACGCCCTGGTCGTCTGCAACCAGCTTGATTTTCTCGAAGTCCAGCAGTTGCGCGACGATACTGTCAGCGTCCACCTGCTGCTGTATGTCGATATGGAGTCCGGACGCATGCTGGTTTGCTCTCCGCAGGGTGAAGTGCTGGCAAAACTGGAGGAGCTGGATCCCAAACGCATCCCGCGCGCTCTGTCACTCCGCAACGGCAGTGGTCAGGTGACACTGCAGCACCTCAGAATTGAACGCTGGGACGGCACGACTGTGGGAAGTCTGGTGACGGGGCGGACGGGCCTGCAGCAGGTCGACGGCGGTTTGACTTACGGGATCGTCCAGTCGATTGCCGAGGGACAGGTCATCGTCCAAACGGAAACAGACAGCATCTCGATTCCGGTTGAGGACGTGGGCTCACTGGTGATATCCGGAATCAACGACAAACAGCCAGTTCAGTCCATCGAGCCTCTTCCCCGCATCAAGTGGCGCGACGGTGGAATGCTGTACGGGGACATCGTGAACATGACGGAATCAGCTGCAACACTTCAGACATCGTGGTCATCGACGCCGGTTGCAGCGAATCCCCTGGGAATTAAGTTGGTTGAATTCGCGGGCAGGACAGCAGTCGCCGGCGGCCCGGATGAGCTGATTGTCAGCGGACGACTGTTGCACGGCCATCTCGTTGTCGATGCCGGCGAGCAACCTGTGACCTGGAAACCCACGGGTTCAGCCACCGGAGTTGCCCTGCGGTCGGGTGACAATGCTGTGGTGACTCGAAGTACGAAGGCGTCCGGTGTATCGATTGATCCGACAGAATATCCGGACACGATTTACCTGCACAACAACGACATCATCCCATGCCGTCTGGACAGCATTACTGAAAATGCTGTTCGACTGTCATCTCCCTTCGCGTCAGCCAGAGAATTCCCGTCAAAGGATATCAAGGCTCTGGAGCTGTCGTCCACGAGGCAACGCAGCAGTCAGGGATTCGCCGATGATGCCTGGAAGCGAGTGCGCGGTCGGATCAACAAGGATGGCGACTCGGTCGAGCTCAAAACCGGAAGCTTCGGTCATGCGGATGGAATGCTGAGTGATCGACTGATGTTCCAGGCAAACTGGCCGGCCGAGCAGTGGACGATCATGACGGTCCATTTGTTTGCTGACGACCTTCGTCGTCCAACAACGTCGTCGACGTGTACGCTGATGTTCAGCGACAGTAACGTCATCGTCACACAGAACTTTGACCGGCAGAATCCGTTCGCCGCAATGCAGAATCCCAAATCAAGGATTCAGACAAAGGGGACAACGGCTGAAATTCAATTGGTCACGAGCCGGGGAAAAATGGAGATACTGATCAATGGGAAGTCCGTCGACGAGTATCCCCTGGAGCGCGCTGGTGCAGGCAATGCGGGTGTCCTGTTTGAGCTGTCGCAGGTTGGCAATGGTCAGTTCTTTGGACGCCGCCGGGCACGCGATGCAGCCAAAAACAACGCAAAGACGGTCAAGCATCTGACACTCGCCAACCTGCAGACGGGAATGCCAGGTGGTGCGTCAATCCAAAAGTTCATCGATGATGAGACTCGTCTGCACACCTTGACGATCCCGCGGTTCCGCCGCGACGATCCGCCAACGCACGCTTTGATTGCTCCCAACGGCGATGTATTGCGGGGCCGCCTGATCGCCATCAACTCGGACAGTGTTGAATTCGAGTCCCGTTTGGAAGTCTTCCGGTTTCCTCGAGAACGCGTGGCAACCGTCGTCTGGATCCAGAATCCGGAAAAAAAACGAGGACCTGGTGAAGCGGTCGGCGAAGCTGAAACGACGCCACGGGACGCGGCGGTCCTGCAAACCGTGTTGAATGGCGGTTTTCTGGTATCGATGACTCCGGCACGTCTCAGCGATGGCCAGCTCCATGGCGAATCGTCGGTTCTGGGACACTGCAGCGTGCCCGCAAATGCAATTTCACGTCTGTACCTTGGTAATCCGGAACAACGAAAAGATACGGCAGCATACAGTCAATGGCGTGCCAAACATGCGCTCGAACCTGACTGGGATATCGCGCAAAGCGATGGCGGCAATTCGGCAGGCTCAGAGCTCATCGGGCATCTCGCACCCGATTTCGAGTTGCCCCAGTTGGACGGGAAGACATTCCGGTTGTCAGAACACGCAGGCAGGATCGTCATTTTGGATTTCTGGGCGACATGGTGTGGTCCGTGCGTGGCGGCACTCCCGGATTACGTGGATGCCACGAAACACTTCGATGAATCAGAGCTCGTCTTCGTGGCTGTCAATCTCGAAGAATCACCTCAACAGATTCGCGCGTTTTTGAAGGAGCATGAATTGAACGTCCGCGTGGCGGTCGACGGCAGCTCAGAAGTGGCTGCACAGTACAACGTGAATGGAATTCCTCATTCGCTGGTCATCAGTCCCGAGGGGACCATCGAATATGTGCATGTCGGATACGACCCGGATGCCGGCTCAGAAATCCAGCGTGTCGCGGAAGCCATCCTGTCGGGAAGCTGGAGTCGCGAAGCCACCAGTAACCAGGAAATCGATACGCCTGCTGAGTAATTCGTCCGGCCCCTGCGCGAAGTCCAACGCGCAGGAAAGTGCAGCTCGCTGTTCTGCCATCTCACCGATGACAGATATCATTTGCACTTTCATGCTCACATCAGTTTGTCATGTTGACCGCTTGTGAGTTGAGTGTCCTGTGGCGATACTGGCGGACGGGACATTTCCGCCTCGATCTTTCAGCGAGCCATGATTCATGTTGCGAATTTCTGTTTGCCTGCTGCTTGTGAGTTCCACCTGCAGACTCCACGCCGGTGAGGTCCCGGTTGCAGAGAACTTCGGGACGACCACAGCCGGAGATGACGTGGAACTTTATACACTGCGAAACGAAACAGGATTGATGGCTCGCGTGATGACGTACGGTGCCACTCTTGTGGAGCTGCACGTACCGGACGCCGGCGGCACATCAGACGACGTGATCCTGGGATTTGACGACGTCGCGGGCTACGAGTCTTCGGACAACCAGTATTTTGGCTGCAGCACCGGGCGTGTGTGCAACCGCATCGCCAACGCCACATTCACGCTGGACGGAAAGGAATATCGCCTGGCCGCCAACGACGGCCCCAATCACCTTCACGGCGGCTCGTCACGCAGCCTTGATAAGGTTGTATGGGAGGCGAGACCGTTTGATTCGAGCGACCGTCTCGGGGTTGAGTTCACCTATCTGAGCCCCGACGGTGAAGAAGGCTACCCCGGAAATCTGAGAATCAGTGCGACGTACACGATCATGCGATACAGCAATGACCTTCGAATTGTGTTCAGGTGCACCACTGACCAGGCAACTCCTGTGAACCTCACGAATCATGCTTATTTCAACCTTGCGGGCGCGGGCAGTGAAACAGTACTCAATCACCTGCTGCAACTGAATGCAGACCAGTACACTCCAACGGATCACACGCTGATTCCAACTGGGCAGATCGAACCGGTTGCCGGCACGGCACTTGATTTTCGTGAATCACACACAGTGGGTGAACGAATTCAGGAACTCGTGGAGACACCAACCCTTGGATACGACCACAACTTCGTACTCAATCCAGGTGGCAACAATCCGATTCCCAATCTCGCAGCAACACTCATCGATCCGGAGTCCGGTCGTCGCCTGCGGATCAGGACGAATCAGCCGGCAATTCAGTTCTACTCCGGAAACTTCCTGAAAGGACAGGAAGGAAAAGGTCAACGACGGTATTTGCAAAGAAGCGCCCTGTGCCTGGAAACTCAGCACAGTCCCGACT
>JBDOMX010001138.1:0-6731 GCA_039831615.1 Planctomycetaceae bacterium | reverse complement strand
ATCGGCGCTGCCACCGGAACGATTTCCGGATTCACTTTAGACCACAGCGAATCCAGCCCGTCTCTGGACATCGTTCCCGGGAGCGGCTTTGCCTCGGATTTCACGTGGGCGCTTGGTTCGGGTGTCAACGCTTCATCGATCTCCGGGTCAAACTTCGCCGACCACACGATCGACACCTCCGGAACTCAGTTGCTGGGGACACTGCAGTACACGCTGGATCAGTCGTTCACCAGCGGGTCGATTCCGATTGACTTGACCTTTAACAGTGCTCAGCGAGATGGCTTCAATTCGATTCCCGCTTCAGAAATCACCGTGACGGGCGGCACACTGGACGTTTCTGCGTCTAACATTCCGGAACCCTCCAGTCTGGTGGTCCTTGCGCTCGGGGCCATTGGTTTCTGGGGCCTCCGACTGCACCGACAGACAATCAAGGACTGCGGCAGGTCTCAGTCGGCGTAGTTTTTTCTGCTGACAGGAACGAGGTGGCGTCTCGACCGTCACCGGACTGCTTCCGGGGCAGTACCGAGGCTCTGCGATACGGTCCGTCAAGTCTCTACGGGCATAATACCCCGTACGCAATCGACGATGGAGACATGGCCCCATGGATGTTTGAAACGGATCTGATCCGGAAGCTGGCAGTTTCCCAGATCGAGATGCACCAGCCGCGACCATTTCGACACCACGGTTTCACCTTCGGTTGCGTAGGTCAAAACCGGTTCCAGCGAGGATACACATCGGGCGAACTTTCGTTCTTCGCCAAACAGTTCAACAGCAACTTCGATCTGGGCGAGTCTGCCGGCACGTCGTTTGAGGTGACTGCATCGGGACGATAACGGAGGGTCATCTTCGGAATTGATCGAGTAGTCGTCCGTGGCTCCTGCATACTCCATCTGCTCCGTAAGACGACGGAGAGTTATCGTCTGGTATGCGAAAAGAGCGATTGGAGGACGTTCGTATGCCGAAAAGTCATGGCTTCCTGGGTTGCTCGGTGTAAGGACGAATGGCGCCCAGTGATAATGTAGAACCCAACTTTCAGATCTCCCCTGGGATCGATTCCATGTTCTCACGACCCATCGTTTCGCCCGCCTGCCTGCTGGCATCATTGACAATACTGGTTGCGCTGGCAGCGGAATTGTGCGCCCAACAAGCACCTTACGATGTGTTTCCGCCGGCAGAACGACCGTACTACCGGGTGCGGTACGAGGCCTCGACACAATCGGGCGAGCTGGTCTTTCCGGTCAACTACACGATTTGGATTCCGCGGCACAAGAGAAAACTGCGTGGTGTCATCGTACACCAGCACGGTTGCGGCGAGGGTTCCTGCAAATCCGGACTGACAGGAGCCTACGACCTGCATTGGCAGGCACTTGCGGAGAAGCACGACTGTGCCCTGCTGGCTCCGTCGTACGAGCAACCGAACGAGGCGGACTGCCAGAAGTGGTGTGACCCGCGAAACGGTTCTGCCGCCGCGTTCATGAAGTGTCTGGTGGAGCTTGGTCAGAAGTCCGGGCATCCCGAATTGTCCGAAGTTCCGTGGGCGTTGTGGGGACACAGTGGCGGCGGGCACTGGGCCGGAGGGATGGTTCTGCTTTATCCGGAACGTGTTGCCGCTGCCTGGCTGCGATCGGGAGTCCCGCTGCTGCAGCCGAATCCGGAGCGCCCCACGATCCGCGAACACCTGCTGCCGGATGCTGCGCTCAATGTACCGATGATGTGCAACCTGGGAACGCAGGAAGGAGTAACGGTCAAAGATGGTCGATTCGCAAAGGTGTGGCCCGCGAATGAAGCATTCTTCAAGGCTGTGCGGAACAAGGGCGGCCTGATCGGTGTCGCCGTTGATCCGTTGACGGCGCATGAGTGTGGTAACCAGCGGTACCTCGCCATTCCCTGGCTGAATGCCTGTCTAAGCGTGCGACTTCCGAAAGTCAACGGTCCGCCGCTGCAGGGCATGCGGGCCGAAGACGCCTGGCTGGCTCATCCGACCGGCATTGAGGCCTGCCCGCAATCAGAGTTTAGGGGTGACCCTCTGAAGGCGGCGTGGCTTCCGAACGAAGCTGTTGCGCGAGACTGGATGCAGTATGTCAAAGACACGGCCGTATCCGATGACACACCACCTCCTGTGCCCAGTGCTTTGCGAGTCAATGGCAACCAGTTGACCTGGGAGGCCCAGGCTGATCTCGAAAGCGGTCTGGCTCATTTCATGATCGAACGAGACGGCAGGTTTCTGGCCAGGGTGCCGCAGCAGAGCGAAAACCGCTTCGGCCGTCCCCTCTTCCAAAATCTGCAATACAGTGACACACCCACTCAACCGCTCGTGCCCATGCACTTCACCGACACACGGGCAGCTCCCGGCGCAAAGCACAACTACCGCGTGATCGCCGTGAACACCGTCGGGCTGAAATCAAAGCCAGGTGGCGATTGAATTGTGGTCGGTGATCTCCACTGAAGTTTGCAGATCGAAAGTCATGAGGCCATACTCACGCGTGACAGGAGTCTGCCATTGCAAAGGAAATGCAGGATGAATATGTCGGGAAGACTGCTGGCGGGGCTGGCTGGCGGGGCTGGCTGGAATGGCCGGCTGTGGTGCTCCGCCCGGGGACGCCAGCCGCTCCTCCGAGGACGGAGCGTTTGAGTCGGCGCCTCGGGACATCGACGGTGGCGACATCGACAATGGCACATCGGAAGCGGATGGACACCGGGGCCCGGCCGCGGATCACGGCCCACCGGAGATCGCTTCCGGCTTCCCCAATCCGCGGAATCGACCGCCGCCTGAGTCGGTCGGACCGGATGACTCGCCGTCAGGATTTGAACCTCGGTCAGCAGCCCCGGACGACGTCCGAGCGCCGACATTTCAACCGGGCCACGCGGGCACATTCCATCCGCCGGATGCAACCGCACCACCCGCCGACCCGCGGACCGGACCTCGTTCACCGGGATCCGGTTTTCCCGGAATCCGGATGACACCGTCAGCACCGCCGTCGGCGGACGCTGGACCGCAATTCGAGTCTCCTCCGGGCGCCGCCCTGGGATTCGTGCTGGAGAAGGTCTACTACGGCACAGATCGGCAGCCCGAGGAAAGCCTGCGTGATCGCTGGGCCAGCTACGAGACGGCGTTGCGGAGGTTTCAGATCCTGCTGGTGGTTGGTCTGGCTCTGTGTGGCACGGTGTTCTTTGTGCCGCAGCGACGAGTTCTTGTGATCATTCCGGCCGTGTTGTGTCTGATCGGAAGTGCGTGGTGCGGTCGGCAGGCGCTGCTCGAGCATCAGTCGGCGGAGCGCGACGACGCCAGTCAGAATCGGCGCTACGGCAACGACATCCACTTCGAAAATGGTCGGCACCAGCTGGAGCGAGGATACTGCTGGGTCAGCGTTCCCGTCAATGTGCACGAACGAGGCAGCGGCGAACTGGAGGAACCGGGGCTGTTCGAAGTTCAGGCGGATCCGGAAAAGCACTTCGTTCTGCAACGTGTGCAACATGTTGATCGGACGTCATTTTTGCAGGACCTGCGTACGGCCGTACAGAATTCCGCGGCAAAGCACGCATTCGTCTTCATCCACGGTTACAACGTGCTGTTTCGGGAAGCTGCCCTGCGCACGGCCCAGCTGCGGTATGACCTGGATTTTGACGGTCCGGCTGCGTTCTTCAGCTGGCCGTCCAATGGGTCCATCCTCAGCTATGCGTCGGATGAAGAGACTGTCAATCTGACGGAGCGTTCCGGTGTGCTGCATGAGTTCCTCACGGACTTTATCAATGAAACCGGGGCGGAATCGATTCACCTGATTGCACACAGCATGGGCAATCGCCTGATGACACGAGCATTTGAGAAACTGCCAAACAAGATGAACCGTCAGGGTCACAAGACGATCAGTCAGTTGATCATGGCAGCTCCTGACGTCAACCCCGCTGAGTTCATGCTGCTGGCTGAACGGATCCGCGAGCTCACTCGCGCACGGACTTTGTATGCGTCCGAAAAGGACATCGCCTTAATCGGATCTGAAGTAATCCGCATGTCCAACTATACGCGGCTGGGTCAGGGCGGGCAGTCGCGAGTCATCGTGGACGGAGTGCAGACGATTGATGCATCGGATCTTAGTCGCGAAATGTTCGACCTGGGGCACTCGTACTACGTACATCCGCTGGTCATGAAAGACCTGAAACATCTGTTGAACACCGCCGAGATTTCTCCGCTGCGACCGTGGTTGATGTCGGTCGACGACTACTGGATTTTTCGCGACGACTAGCCCGAATCATTCATGTAGCCGGACCGCCGGTCGCGAGCGTTGCCGGAACGGCGCAAACCCTTTGAATGGCAAACCGCAGAGTGCGCGCATGATTCTTAACAACATGGCGACCGAAGTTCCGGCACTGCAAGGGTTTGCCGGGTCCGCCTGCGTGAATAATCCGGGTTAGAATTCGCCGAGCACTTCGCCGTCGGATCGTGTTCCCAGTCCACGCCAGATGGAATGGTCGATGGTCTCTGCAATGGAACGGCATGAGCCATCGATCAGCGCGACCTGGACCATTCCGGAGTGGTGACTGCGAGACGTTATGATCGCGTAGCTGGGACTACCGTTGATGCCGTTCTTCCCTTCCTGCCATGAATTGAAATCACAGAATTCATAAGTGGTCGTGCCATCACAGCAGGACGTGGACGAGTTGGGTGGCATCGTTGTGGTGAATCCGTGATGGTGCACGCGGCCGTCAGGCCATTCTGTGTGCCCCGTGTTTTTGAATTGAGCTCCACTGGCAATCACAGCTTCCGCATCCGCCAGTGTGTCAGGCCTTGTCGTGGGCACAGGTCCGCCATTCCGCCGGTACGGCGTCCAGGCTTTCACCTCGGCAGACAGCAACGTGTTGCTGGTACCATCCGAAATGGCCGACATTCGCAGTCTGGCGTTGGGGTAGAAGGCTCCATCGCCAGCTTTGCCAGTGACCGGGTTGTAAATAAACCAGGTGCCGAAGTTGAATCCGTAGTTGGTAGGATAAAGAACCGGTCGACCGTTTCCGGGATCGCGTGGATCGTCGTTGCGCGGGTCGCTTGGACAGGCGTAGACGGGGATTTTCAGTCCATCGATGGCCGACTGGAAGTCCCAGGCCACGGTCAGGTCCACCGAGTTGTACAGGTTGCCCTGATCAAGGAACGGAAGGATTCGTCCGTGCACGCCCCAGGAACCGTTGTTTCCAGTGGCAGTGATCGCGGGATTGATGCAGGCACTGGGCGGCAGGACGGTCGCAACGTCGACGTAGTTGTGAACTGCCAGAGCAAGTTGCTTCAGATGATTCCTGCACTGCGTTTGCCGAGCTGCCTCACGGGCCTGCTGCACGGCAGGCAACAGCAGCGAGATCAGGATCGCCACGATGGCAATGACGACAAGAAGTTCGATCAACGTAAAGCCAGCTCGGTCTCGACGATGTGTACTCATGATTTCTGTGTTCAGCTTCTATCGTGTCGTGCACGTTTCGACCGGAAGGCTGCATCGAGGCGTAAACAGGAAACACAGCAGGAGGCGGTCCGGACAGGCATTCCGGCCTGGCATTACAGCGTATTACGCTGATTCGTGGCCGTGGCGGGAGTGCCAGAGCCCATCACTCATTGGTCCCCGCGAGCCAGAACCCGCCACGACATTTCGAAAACTGCTCTAGTCCGATGTTCTCACAAGGATCGCCGGAAACGGGACTGGCACTTTGCCTCCCCGCGGCAACGGTCGGTATGAACTCGGCTTGCGGCAACGAGCCAGTCCCCGTTTGACGTTCGCTGTGAGAAATGTGGGTCAGTTGCCGATCAGGATTCAGGACGTCCGACTTTGCATCGAACGTGAAGCGCCTTCGGCAACAGCATTCTTCATTGATTGTTTGGAGTCCCTGGCGAACTGCTTCTGCTTTTGACGGACATACGGGTAAGCCAATCGTGACAGCAGCTGGTTGGGTCGGGACCAGGCGAGGATGTCGTACCAGACCGAGTCATCATCCTGGTGCCATTCCACCTGGAATCGCTCTTCCCCGGATTCCGCGTGTTCCGGCAGTGTTCCATAGGCAAATGCAAATCTGCAGAGAGGCGCTTCTTCCTCGACCACGTATACAATTCGACATGCATTCAATACCCAGAGCCCCAAAGCACGAGCCAGCACTCCGACCGTTTGTCCCGGCTCAGGACTCACCTCTGGCCGATGAAGCTCGATCCAGTCAAACTCGTAGTGCTGCCAGTTGCACAGGGCCCGTTTTGCCAACTCGAAAGTGGACTGGCCCGCTCCCAGAAGAATACGGTTCCGGTCAATCACGAATCCGGATGGTTGATCGCCATTCCTCGTTGCACCAACCTGCGGATACGTGAAATCGAGTGTGGACTGTGACTCGATGAACCTGCTGATCCGTTCATCGGATGGCTTCTTAAAGTTATACATTTGTTTTCATTCGTTCATGCCGACCTGATCATTGTCGTCGGAGATGATTTTCTCACGTCGACGGTCAACGTGCAGCCGGCCACCTGCACATGGTCGCAGTCATTAGACGGCAGGTGGGCGGCGTTCGTGTTGACTCAAGAGGACTGTACACGATGAATGATGCACTTCGGAGGGAGTGGTATTGAAATTGCAACGTCTATTTTCGACACCCGTTTCACGCCGCGTCCCGCAATTGGTATAGCGAGTGTCTGGCCGGAAAGGGCTTCGTGGCGATGAGTGCCGTCGATTCGAGAAGAGTACTGGCGCGAAGATCTTGTTCATGATAGCGCA
>JBDOMX010000185.1:0-6733 GCA_039831615.1 Planctomycetaceae bacterium | reverse complement strand
CCAGTGTGCTGATTCGAGGAGAAAGCGGCTGCGGAAAGGAATTGATTGCACGAATGATTCACACCAGCAGTCCTCGTTGTGAGTGCTCGTTAGTGTGCCTGAACTGTGCAGCATTGAATGAGAGCCTGCTGGAAAGCGAGCTGTTTGGGCACGAAAAGGGGGCCTTCACCGGAGCGTCTGATCGAAAAATTGGCCGATTTGAGCAGGCTGACCGTGGAACACTGTTTCTGGATGAGGTCGGTGAAATGAGTCCGTCCATTCAGGCCAAGTTCCTGAGGGTTTTGGAAGGACATCCGTTCGAACGGATTGGTGGCACCAAGCAGATTCAGGTGGACGTGCGGATTCTCGCCGCAACCAACAGGGATCTGGAAGAAGCTGTGGAAGATGGAGCTTTTAGGAAAGATCTCTATTTCCGGCTGCACGTCGCTGAGTTGATTGCAGCCCCGCTGAGAGAACGGCGAGAAGATATTGTGTTGCTGGCAAACTTTTTTCTCAATAAGTTCGTGGAAAAGACTGGTCGCGTGATCAGCGGATTGACACCTGAAGCTGAAGAAGTGTTGACTCAATATGACTGGCCGGGAAACGTCCGTGAACTGCAGAACACCATTGAACGAACGGTCATCCTGTGTCGCAATGAGGTGGTACGGGCCAGTGATATTCAGCTGTCAACGCTGTCAAGTCGGCTGTCGACGTCATCCACACCAGCGCTGGCTGTGTCGGCCGAATATCACGAGACATCGCTCGGTGATGTCGAACGAGAACATATTCTCGCCACGCTGGACCATACTGACTGGAACAAGTCACGGGCCGCTCAGATTCTCGGCATCGAACGGTCAACACTCGACCGAAAGCTCAAGCGATACCATGTTGCTCGCCCAAATTAACATCGGGCACCACACACTTTTCCCATGCAATTGCGGACGATCAGACAATGAGGTCCCAAACCTGGCAATTCCGGATCAGATGATCAGTCAGGAATCCAGGAAAATCGTACCGTTGTGATTCGAAATTTCCTTCCTGCGGAATTGACTGCGAGGGTCATTCTTTTTTGTTGACAATTCGTATCATCGGCTTAAGAATCAGCGCTCAAAAGGATTTGTGGATTTCCAGCGATGGTTGCGTGGGCCTGTTTGTTGCACGAAGGCTTCGAAGCGGCTTACGAATGTCCCCTCAAAGGACGCCAGGCTGGTTGTTCGAAAAGTGACCAACGGAATGGAGGCAGTTCTTAACAATGGTCTCGCACGCTTTGGAGTCAGTGAATGTCGTCGTTGTTCGTCGATGCAGATGTCGCCCTGGATTCGCTCGCCGGTATCGAGGGATATGAGTTTCTTAGTGATCTGGATATTGGATTTGAGGAGGAACTGAAGTCACTCGGTGTGGATCCGTCCGCGCCAACGGCTGCCAAGCCGGGTTCTGAAGAAAAGGTCATGATGCTGGCGGCTCGTTATGCGGCCGGATTGCCATTGTGGCACAACGATGACTGCTATGACCATGGACCAAGCAGTGTCGGCAACCTGATCGTTGACGACGACCTGTCAACGTCCACGTCCACAACCGCTGCGCCGGAAGAAGAGTTCGAACTCGCGTAGAGCCATTTCTCAGCGGATCAATCAGAAAGGCATGGTTTCGCCCCTTCGGAGCCATGCCTTTGCTGTTGCGCTGCAGGGACCACACGCTGGTGAGGCTCGTCCGACGCGTCAGCAACCATGGGACACTCCCTTCAGGCGCCAATCGTCGCCTTCTCCACCAGCCGTTTCTCCAGCCGAGACAGAACCGGCTCCGGCAATTGATGGGGGGCCTGAACAGCCGGAACGCCGAATTGATCACGTGTCAATTCGATCGGCGGGTCGCTCAGATCTTCCACGTAGAACTTCGAACTCGGAAAAATGTCGGCTGGATAGGTATTGTTGTCCAGCATGGCAAGAGCCGTGCAGAACCCTGCGCCGCACGAACTCTCGAGCATGCCGCCGACCCAGCATGGTATGCCGGCCACACGGCCAATCTCATGGATTTGCTTCGCGTTTGTCAGACCGCCAACACGGCCTGGCTTGATATTGAAGTATCCGCAGCTCTGCAGGTCTGCGGCCTGTTGGGCCCTGCGCGGCGTCGTGAGACTTTCGTCGAGACAGACCGGAGTTTCAATCATTCGTGACAGTTCGGCGTGGTCAATCAGATCGTCGTTCTGCAGCGGCTGTTCAATCATGGCGAGATTGAATTCGTCGACTTTGCGGAATACGTCGACATCGGTCAGCCGGTAGCCGCTGTTGCAGTCAATATGAAAGGTGTGATTCGGAAACTGCCTGCGCACGGCTGCCAGCATTTCGTTGTCCCAACCGGGGCGAAACTTCAACTTCGTTCGAGGAAACCCGTCGTCGACCGCCTGTCCGATTGCCGACAACAGATCGTCCGTCGAGTCCATCACGCCGAAATCCGCACCAACCGGCACAATTTCTCGCGTCGCCCCCAGCAACTGATGCAAAGGCTGGTTTGTGAGTTTGGCCTGGAGTGCCCACCAGGCAGTGTCCAGCACTGCCTTTGCAAATAGATTGCCTTTGAACAGGGCCAGTTGCTGCTGCAATTGATCACCTGACCCCATCTCTCGGCCGACAACTGCGGGCGCCAGCCAGTCACGATTGAGAGCAAAAATGCCTCCCGCCCATTCCGGACTGTAACACGGTGCGGCAAATGGGGCGCTCTCACCCCACGCGTCCACTGAGCCGCTGGTTAAGCGGCACAGGACAGAATGGATTGCCGTGTCTTCGCCGTACGCTGTCTTCCACGGATAGATCAACGGCATGGCGACGTGAAACAGTTCAATTCGATCAATTCGCATCAACAACTCCCTCAGCATCCGCTTCCAACAACTTCTGAGCAGGCATGCCGTTCATCTGCCGCGGCCGGTTATTGGATAGGCTTCGTCCTGAAAACCGATCCCGCTGTGTTCGCCTGTCGGCACGAGTTGATCAATGAACGCCTCATCGTCCGTGGTGATGTCCACTTCGAGGCATTTGATGTTGTCGTCGTATTGCTGCATGGTCCGAGGACCAATAATGACGGAAGTCAGGATCGGATTGGCGAGCACCCACGCCAAAGCAAACTGCGATGCGGTACAGCCTTTGTCGTCACAGCGTGTCGAAATCTGC
This sequence comes from Planctomycetaceae bacterium, assembly GCA_039831615.1. Taxonomy (GTDB): domain Bacteria; phylum Planctomycetota; class Planctomycetia; order Planctomycetales; family Planctomycetaceae; genus S139-18. The sequence continues at coordinate 3,590 of JBDOMX010000185.1, read as the reverse complement.
TGAGCGATGTGGATACTCTCCGGGCGCAGCTCGGCCTGGTTCATGCGTTTGTCGCCGCGTGACGCTCGGCTGCCTTCGGGATATTCACCGAACTTTGCGTATTTTCCGCTGAGAATTCCTCGAGCCAGCGGGCTGTAGCTCACGACCCCGAGGCCGTATTCCTGACACAGAGGCAGGATTTCAACTTCAATGTCGCGATTGACGATGTTGTAGAGTGGCTGGACACATACATAGCGATCGAGGTTGAGCCGGTCACTGGTCCACAACGCTGCACAGATGCGCCAGGCTCGAAAATTGCTGCAGGCGATGTAATGCACTCGACCGCTGCGGACCATATCGTCCAGGGTACGCAGGGTTTCATCGGTCGGTGTCGAAAAGTCCGGGGCATGGTAATAGTAGATGTCGACGTAGTCCGTTCCCAGGCGTTTGAGGCTCGCCTCAAGTTCGTGCATCAGATGCAGACGACTGCCCCCCTGTTGATTCGGGCCCTCGCCCATTTTCTGCCGCCCCTTGGTGGCCAGCACAATCTGGTCACGTCGATCGGCAATCGCCCGGCCGACCACCCGTTCGGACTCGCCGGCGTTATACATGTTGGCGGTATCGATAAAATTAACGCCCTGTTCATGCGCCTTGTGAATGATCTGAATGGACTCGGCTTCGCTCGTCTGGCCACCAAACATCATGGTTCCCAGACAGACCGGAGAGACTTTGACACCACATTTCCCCAGATTCCTGTACTCCACGGTTCGTCCTCGCTGATTGATGATCACGGATAGGTTTCCTGCGATCATACCAGCAATCGGTGGTGTCAGAAATCGTCTCGTGCCGCCTGATTCGGCGGATGTCAGTCGAAGAGGCGACGCGTGCCGGACACGGAAAGATTTGTCGCTGGGTCATGCAGAACAGAATCCACCTGACCTGATCGACGCCGGAATCTGGCCCCACGTCGGGAGTGCACAGATTCTCATTCAGCTGGTGCCGTGAAGATTCCGTTCAGAAAGGGATCATCGGGCTGCTGGACCAGCAACGAGATATTGTCCATTGTCAGCGGTATCGGAGAATCTTCCACCACGAAAAACCAGTTGCCTCCCCAGGCGACATCGCCAGTGATTGGTCCGAGAGTCTCGACGTCCAGGGGAACATTGGCATGCTGCCGAAAACTGGCAACGTTTTTGAGACATACCTGGTTTGAATCGATCAACCGCAATCCGTTTGACAGGAAGAGAATTTGTCACTCCACATGACGGACTGCGTTCTGACGAGCGGAAAGGTAACGTGTCAAGCACCATGCACGCCACTCCTCACACTTCGACGCAACATCAGCTGCGACCAATGATGTAGCCGTGTGGATCGACTTCCTGTCGCAGCACGCTCAGTTGCCGTTCATCGGGTGCCGGTGTGAGCGCCAGCGGCTCTTTGACCAGCAACTCAAACCCGGTGTGATCCCGTACTTCATCGAGCGTGACATGAGGATGCAGCGATTCGACCTGCATCCGTTTTGAAGCGTCATGGAAACCCAGTACAGCAAGATTGGTAATCACTTTGTACGGTCCCGTCCCTGGCGGCAAACCCGCTTTCTCGCGGGCGCCGGGACCGTCGAGATAACCGGGCGTGGTGATGAAATCCAGGCGTTGCGAAAATCGTCGCCGGTCGTGGGGAGTGATGATCAGGATGCGCCAGCACAGGGAACCCAGGTCGTTTGCACCGCCGCTGCCTGGAAAACGCACTTTGGGTCGTTGATGGTCATCGCCGATGCGAGTCGAATTGAGATTACCAAACATGTCGATCTGGGCGCCGCCAAGAAACGTGTAGTCGACCAGACCTCGCTGACAGGTTTCCATCACGTCACCCATACTTGTTGCCATCAGTCCCTGATGGAACGTGCGGGAATCGCCAACACTGATTGGCATCCGCGGCAGGAGCGGACCAACACCGCCGGCTTCGAACATCAATGTCGAATTCGGCGCAGAAGTTTTTTGCGCCAGCATCGATGCCGCACACGGCGCGCCCGTGCCGACGACGACCATCGCTCCGTCGTCAATCAACCGCGACGCCGCACAAATCATCATCTCCATGGAATTAAATTCAGCCATGCACACTACTCCATGAATTCTTCGCGGTGTAATTCTTCGAGTCGTTGTGAGCCGCCGCAGATCTTCAGGTATTCGGAAAAGTCACTGGTACTGAAGAGCAAACGATCGAGCAATTTATGATGTGAGTCGGTGTCAACTTCGGCGACCAGCCACTCTCGGAGGTGTCGTTCGTCGGAAAAATACTCGTACGGCATGTTCCCCGGGAAGCTGCCGAAAGGCACCTCGCAGACGGCATCGACGCAGTAAAAGGGAATCATCGTTGCAGTGGGGTCCCGGCGGATTTCTTTGTTGTCGATCAGTCGTTCACAACTGATGATCAGTTTTTTTGCGGCCCGGGCCAGATGCCAGTCGGTGACCGACGTCCCACGAATGCGGCAGTTGCCGTAGCAGTCTGCCTCGTGAACATGAATGGTCGCCACATCGGGCCAAAGTGCGGGAACAGCCGTCAGCAGCTCGCCGGTAAACGGACATGTGATTTGTGTGGCGGCGCTATGGCGAAACGTGTCGCTGCCGGCCAGCGAACGGGCCGGCAGGAAAGGAACTCCCATCGCCGCTGCCTGAAATCGCAGCGCCAGCGTATAGTTCGACCACTCGCAAACAGCAACGTCACCGCTTTGCATCACCCGTCTTGCGTGGGGTGACAGACCGCGTGCTTCCAGTCCCACGATGTACGCCGAGTCGACACGATCGAACAACTGGCCTCGACCGGTCAGATTTCCCGCACACAGTATCTGAAAATCATGTGTCGACGTGTGGCCGGCGAGCCCCAGGTTCTGTTTGTTTTGGCGCACCACCTCGTGCAGCACGGCCGTGGCAATCCGGTCGCCGCCAAAGCCGCCCGACGCCAGATAATCACCGTTGTTGACAAATCGCGACACAGCATCTGTGACGGACATCACTTTGTCGACCATGGCTTTCGACTTGGTCCGAAAGTACGCGCGCGCCGTATTACAGTCCGGAGAAGTGAACAGCGGACCTGTTGATCGTTGCTGGATTCTGTCTGACGTCATACCGATTCAACCATCGAAAAGCTGTTGCGTCCGGTGCTCAAACCGTCTGTTGAGCGTGATCTGACTTGGCGATATGAAAACAGCTCACCTGACGCACAAGAGACTGGCCCCGAGTCTCCCGAAGTGTGTGACCTGGGATGATTCGATAGCCTCCCACGCGTCCGGTCCGGATTAGGCCAGAGTAAAATCAGGCAGTCGCACGATTTCACCACCCGCCATGGCGGATTCATGTGCGCAGATTCCAACACATGTCCAGTTGGCGCTGGTGACAGCATTCGGCCACGGATCACGGTCTTCCAGCAGCGACGAGATGAATTCGTGGACGAGATGAGGATGTGAACCACCGTGGCCCCCTCCCTGAACGAATGACAGGTGTTTGGCGTCGTGAATCTCCTGAGGCAGGGTGAACCGCTGAATTTCGTTTGGCAGCAGATGTGCGTAGTCCGGTACGTCGATCAACTCCGGAATCGCAGGTTCCGGCTTTTTT
>JBDOMX010000031.1:0-1642 GCA_039831615.1 Planctomycetaceae bacterium | reverse complement strand
TCCGGCAGCTCACCGGCCAGGCTAAGGATTACCGAAATATCGCGCGGTGCGAAGCTCCACACCGACTCCTCTCCCTGACGAATTTTCCCCAGATTCAATCGATTGGACGTTACGTAATACAACTTGCCAAGCTCACCGGCCCGCACCATGTCGTTCAGTTTTTCAACGTAGGCGTGGTACTGCAGCAGGTGGCCAACCATGAGCACCTGGCCCTGCTCTTCAGCGATTTCGATTAATACCTTTGCATCATCCGGATTCAGGCACAGCGGTTTTTCGACATACACATCTTTCCCTGCCAGCAGAGCGTTCCTGGCGAGCTCGAAGTGACACACAGCGGGCGCAGCAATCGCGACCTTCGAAATCTCCGGATTCGCCAGAACGACGTCGAAGGAAGCCTCACGACGGACGTCCACGTATTCGTCACCGTAACTCGCCAACGTCTGCGGATTACTATCACACAATGTGTGCAGCACATTCAGACCAAGAAAGTTACGGGCAAGATTCTTCCCCCAGTAACCGGCACCGACCAGAGCGAGATCAGGGTTGTTCATGGCTTTGTGTCTCAAGGAAAACAGAAAATGTTTGAGGGAAAAAGTCAGGCTGCTTTCGAATGACGGATACTTGCCTGACACGAGGCCTTTTTGATTTCTTCAACAACTCTGTTCTGATCCGATTCGCTGAGGAACGGGTGCATCGGCAGACTCAGAACTTCTCTGGACGCTCGTTCAGATTCCGGAAACGTTCCGTACTCGTAGCCAAGGTCAGCAAAGATTGGCTGTTCATGCAGGCACTTCGGATAGTACACCGCCGTCGGAATCCCCTGCGATTTCAGCGACGCCGCAAGTCCGTCGCGATTAGGAACGCGAATCGTGTACTGTGCATAGACGTGCGTGTTGCCGTGTTCGACTCTGGGTACAGAGCCGACGACGTCGCGCAGCAAGTCAGAATAACGAGCACCGATCGCACCTCGGTTCTGCACTTCCTGTTCAAAGTGCGGCAACTTGGCAAGCACAACTGCGGCTTGCAGCGTGTCCATGCGACCGTTCGTTCCCACCAGCGTATGGTGATGCCGTTTGGTTCCGCCGTGAGTACGAATGGCTCGCATACACGTCGCCAGGTCATCGTCGTCGGTAAACAATGCTCCGCCGTCACCGAAGCAACCGAGCGGTTTTGCGGGAAAGAAACTGGTGCTGCCGACAGTTGTCACGGAGCAGCTGCGACGTCCGTGTTGGGTGGCCCCAAAACTCTGTGCTCCGTCTTCCAGAACCGCGATACCGTATTTTTCCGCGATGCTGTTCATTTTCGCGAAATCCGGCATCTGACCGAAAAGACAGACCGGAAGAATCGCTTTTGTTCGTGGTGTGATTGCCGCCTCAAGCAAATCAACATCCACGTTGAAGGAATCGGATTCGATGTCGACAAACACAGGAGTCGCACCGACAAGCTTGATGACCTCGGCGCTGCTGATCCACGTAAACGGGACCGTGACCACTTCGTCGCCCGGCCCGATTCCCAGGGCTCGCAGGGCAATTTCCAGACTGGCTGTCCCACTGGAAACCGTCACGGCATGCTTTGTGCCGGCATAGTCAGCCAGACCTGCCTCCAATTCGCCAATTTCCGGCCCCATGATGAAGCGACCGTG
>JBDOMX010000521.1:0-6751 GCA_039831615.1 Planctomycetaceae bacterium | reverse complement strand
CTCAACAGGAGGAGCACCATCGCAATCTGTCAGAATTGGCGCAACAACGAAATGCCCTTGAGACACAGATTACTGAAATTCAGGGACGAGAAGAACAGAGTCAAACCAGCGCAGAAAACTCCCGGCAACGCGTGGCTGAGTGTGAGGCACGAGAACAGTCACTTAAGGAGGCATTCGAACAGCAGGAGCACGCTGCTGAAGCTCTGCAGCAGCAGGACGCTCATCTGAAACAACGCGCCGTTTCTCTCGACGAGCAGCACGCACTCGTTCAGGAGCAGCTCCGCGCCTCGGAGGAGGCCCTGTCAGCTTCACAACAGAAACAGCAGGAACTGGAAGCAGACTGGACTCAGCGAGAGTCGGAAATTAATGAGCAGGAACTCGACCTGCAGACGCAGATCGAACAACATCAGCAGGCCCATCGCGAGTTCGAGCAGCTGCAACTGGCCCTGGAAGCACGGACCGTCGAGCTGCAGGAACGTGAAGAACAGAGTCAGGCCAGCGCGGCCACATTCCAGCAGCGTGTGGCTGAGTGCGAGATGCGTGAAGACGCACTTCGAAAGGCATTTGAACAGCAGGAACAGGCCGCCGAAGCTCTTCTCCAGCAGGAGTCGGAGCTGCGCGAGCGTGAGACGTCTCTGGCCGAACAGCAAGTGCAGATTGACGAGCAACTCCGCGAGTCACAGGATGCCCTGGCAGCGGCACAACAACTCCAGCAGGAACAGGAAGCAGACTGGTCTCAGCGACTGGAGTCGGTCGAGGAGCAGGAGCGCCTCCTGCAGTCTCAACGGGAACAGCATCAGCAAACCCTGTCAGAATACGCAGAACAGCTGGCGTCCCTGGAAGCCCATGACGCCGATCTGCAGGAACGAGAACAACAGTGTCAAGCCACTGAAGAACAGCTTCAGCAGGGTGTTGCCCAGCGTCAGGAAAGCGAAGAGGCGCTGCGCACGGCGTGTGAGAAACAGGAACAGGCCGCTGAAGACGTGCGTCAACAACAGGTTCATCTGGATGCCCGTGCTGATGCACTTGATAAGCAGAGGGAAGAAGCCGCCAGCGCCCTGAAGGAACGGCAGGATCTTCTCGATGAACGAGACGATGCTCTGGACGCTGAACGATTGTTGGTAACGAAACAGCAACAGGAACTGTCGCAGAGAATTGAGGCTAGTGACCATCGAGAACAGGAAAGCACTCGACGTTTTGAGGCGTCCTTGTCACGTGCAGAGGAAGTTGAGCGGCGGGAAGCCGAAGTCGCTTCGCGGGAGCAGGCATTCGAGGAACAAACTGAACTGCATCGATTGCAGGACGTTGAGCTGAGCGAGCGATCACAGGAGCTGGCAGCGCTCGGCGAGCAACTGACTCATCAGGCGCAGCAAATCGAACAGGCGGATGAATCGCTGAAAAATCAGACAGCGGAATTCAACTCGCTTCGTGATGAGCAGGCGGAGCTCCAGCAGAAGCAGCAGCAGGAAGTGGCCGGACAACTGGAGGCCATGCAGCATGATGCTGCCGACCTGGAAAGACGTGAATCTGAATTTACCATCAGGAGTCAGGAGCACGAAGAGGAGATTAAAGCACGTCTGGCCTCCGATGAAGAACGGCAGGCACGGCTTGTCCAGGCTGAGCTGCAGTTCGAGGAGCAGGAAAAGTCACTGGACGCTCAACGCGAAGTACTGGCTCTTCGTGAACAGGCCGACGATGAAGAACACTCCGGGCGGCTCACTGCAATACAAGAGGAACTGGCATCGGAACGACAGGCGCTGCAGGATTGGGAAAAGGAGCTGCAGCTCCGATCCGACGAAACAGCCAACCGAGTGCTGGCATTGAAGCGGGCCCGAGCCGAAGAGCGGGAAATCGCCCTCCGGAATCAGTCGGCAGCCGCGGAGGTGACAGAACTGGCCACTGAACTGGCGGAGGCCAAACGCTGCCTTCAGGACGCTGCCGCGCTGGAAGCACGTCACACCGACCTGAAACTTGAACGCGATGAGCTGACCAGATCACTGCTTGACTTGCAGAATCAGGTGACGTCACTGCAGAAAGAACAGGAGCAGTTCGTTGACGGCGCCAGTCCACAGCATGAGTCCCGGATTGCGGAACTGACGGAACAACTGGCGGACAGAGATCAGGTGATTCGCGAACACGGAATGCAACTGCAGCAACTCGAGGAACGCGGCAGGGCCGCAGAAGCCGCTGAAGAATCGCTTCGACTGGAATCCGAGTCCGTTCGAACTGAGCTGCAGCAGCAGCGGGATTCACTGTCAGCCTCATCGGTCCAGGAAGAACACTTACTATTGCAGGTCGAACAGCTTCAGTCAGAAATCAGTAGCGCCGCAGAATCGCGGGACGGCAACGAGGAAGCTGCGGGAACTCGATCTGCCGAACAGGACCAACTGATCCTCGAGCTCACCAGTCAGCTTCAGTCTGCGCAAATTGCGTTGAACGACATTCGGGAAGCGGAGTCGGCGGCAACCGAACGAGCAGACAACGCAGCACGGCAGATGGCGGAGCTCAATGGAGTGATTGAGGAACTTGAGGTACAGCTGCAGGCGAGCACGATGGGTGCTGCTGACAGCGAACCAGCTCAATTGGAGGACACGTCCGACTGGCAGCAGCAGATTGAAGCACGCGATGAAATGATTCGCGACCTGCAGGAACAGCTGACAACGTTGCCGGGTTCAGAAAACAATGAGTCGTCGGGGATGACCGATGACGAGATTCTCATGAGAAGCAGAGAGCTGGATGATCGCACGGTGGTTCTGGATCGCCGCGACGACGAGCTGGGTGACTGGAATCGGAAGCTGCAGAACACAGAAGAAGTGCTGGAAAGTGAACGACGTCAGCTTCAGGAAGCACGTCAACAGCTGGAACTTGTACTCGCTGGACGTCAGGTCTCGATCGAACATGCCACGTGCGACATAGGAATGTCACCGCAACCTGAAGTGGATGCTGCGCCGGAACTTCCGGATCCGGCTGACTCCCCGGTTCAGGATGGCGCCACATCAAATCTGCGCAATGAACTGGCCAGTCTGTTCGGCATGGGCGGCGGCAGTGCAGATTCAACTCCGGCTGACCATCTTCCGGATGTCAGTACCGAGGGGGGCGATTCGGTGGTCATGAGCTTTGAGGAAACGCAGGGAGTCCTGCTGGAAGCTCAGGCTGAGGAAGTCGCACCAGGTCAGGTTGAATCGGACGATAGCGACTATGTCACTCAGTACATGGAACAACTGCTTGCCCGGAACCGGTCGGAAGCCGGTGAATCACTGCCGGAGGAACTGCACAAGGCAGCACCCGCAACAACAAAACCTGACTCCGCCTCGAAAAAGCAGCCGACTTCATTCATCGATCAGTACATGCAAACGTACCCGGATGAAACTCAGACACCAGCGGAAGACGATGCATCCGCAGATCAGTCTGCAACGGGAGAAATACCACAGCCTCGTCGAAAGATCGATCGTGATGCCCTGCGTCAGGATATGAACTCATTCCGCGAGGTGTCCGTGCAGAGTGTCCAGAAGGCACTGGAATCACATGCCATGAGGAAAGAGCGCAGCGGACTGGCGGGACGTCAGGCGGTCACTGCGGTCCTCGTGCTGATGACAATGTTTGTTGCGGCCGCCAACGTAATGGGTATCACCGAATACCCGATGCTCGTTTGGGGACTGACGTTCTGTAGTGCGGCGGCCGCAGCTGAGCTGTGTCGGCGGATCTTCGCGGTACGGTCCCGAGTTCGTGAAATGACCGAACATCTTGCTGTGTCGACTAATAACAGCGCTGACGAAAACCTGCCGGTCGTGGGCGCGGAACGGAATGACGAAGATCACATTGGCACAGCAGCTTCTCCGGAAGCTGAACTGTCGAACGAAACAGCAATTGCAGATGCTGTTAGCCACATTGACGACGACGCCATTGCGTCCGAGTCAGAACCAGCCACCCGTGACATGGCCATTGAAGATGAAGTGTTAACGCCGGTTGATGACGAATCCGTCGAATTGCCGACGCCTGCCGGCGAACCGGCCGCGATGGCGTTTGCAGATGAAGAGGAAGACAAATACTACGAGCTGTGAGACGAATTCGAAAGAGCGTCGTCACCTCAGTCGGTGCCGTCCGGCCCTGGTAGGACGACGTGAGGTGTTGTTAATTCGGCGGGGTGTGCACAATGTCCACCGGCGTCCGTCGAATCAAGGGCCGACCGGTCCCGCTGCGGAGGGCGTTTCGCGAGCCGGATCCGGTTCCCAGCCGATGAGTTTTGTGGCGTCAAGTTCGGCCCACGTCTCGACCCGGCGAAAGAAGGTCTTCTGACTGATCCCCTGTTCTTTCCGTGGCTGGTACAAATGTAGAGCCAGCACATCGAACTTCGGCAGATCTGCCAATTCTGCCGCCAGCGCTCGTGTGCGTTCCAGCCTTTCTGCGATACTGGCTGTGCTGGCAGCGGTGTCGGCTCGAGGGTCAAAATCCGTTCTCAACACCACCTTGAGTACCGTTTCGCCGGTTTTCCTGATCGTCCCTCCTTCAGCTCGGGGGCTGGAATCAGGAAACTCCCGTTCCAGAGCCTCCTGCAATGGCATGTAGGGTGTTATGCGGACCGTCCAGTAGATCCACAAAAATGCGGTCGCAACAATTCCCAGAGAAAACATGGCCGTGACGACAAGGCGGCCCGCGATTGTTCGACTACCGGTGTTGTCGGTCTCAGTCATGTTCTCCGTCCGTATCAAACTTCATCGTTGCATGAACGCAATCTGTTCACGTTTCCCTGGGCACTTCATTTTTCCTGGTAGTCTACAGCGTTCCGACAATTGTCCATTGTTCGAACTCGTCTCGATTCGTTGTTTGCATCAGATGAGAACTGAAACAGCGGCGACGGGCCTGTGGCGACTGTTCACGCGGGCATATACTCGACTCTTTAGAGACACACTGCAGTGCTGACGAGATATGCCTCCCAGCGGCCGCAAATCGAGACTGGCCAAAGTGTCTTCATCACGACATCAACGGAGTAGCACGTTTTCATGTCCGTCGTCAATCTGCTGAAACAACTCATCGCCTTTCCTTCCGTGAGTTCCACAACGAACGATCCTGTCAGTTCCTTTGCTGCGTCTCAGCTGACCCGACTCGGATTTGAGACAGAGCGCCTCACGTATACAGATCCAAAAGGCATCCTGAAAGTTTGTGTCTGTGGCCGGCGCGGTCCGAAAGGTCAGGGCCTGGCGTATTTCTGCCATACTGACGTGGTTCCGGCGGATAGCTGGTCATTTCCTCACAGCGGCCCCTGGACTGCTTTCGAATCTGACAACAGGATCTATGGTCGCGGTTCGTGTGATATGAAGGGGTCACTGGCCTGTCTGCTGACGGCGATCGAGCGAATCGAGTCCACGTCGTCGCCGATCTTTGTTGTCTGCACCGCTGACGAAGAGGTGGGCTATCACGGTGCCGCCAAAGTGGCCGCTGAATCGACGATCTACCGAGAGATCGTCAGCAGCCAGTCCTGCGGTCTGATCGGCGAACCGACGCGACTACAGGTTGTGCATGGACATAAGGGCAGTCGCGTGGGCCGAGTTGTCTCACGAGGGATCGCCGCCCACTCATCAACACCACATGGCTTAAATGCGAACATGGCGATGATCCCGTTTCTGCATGAATTACGTGCACTGAGTCTCGAATGTGATACCGCACCCGAATGGCGCGACGACCGCTTCGATCCGCCGGTGATCTCAATGAACATCGGTATCAATGACCACACTCCCGCGATCAATATCACACCGCCGCAGAGTATCTGCACGTTCTATTTTCGGCCCATGCCGGGACAGAATGCGGAAGACATGGTGAATCGCATCCGTTCCATGGCCGATCGTCACGGTCTGGAATTCGAACTCCTCGTGTCCGGTGACGGCCTCTTCACAGATCCGAAATCTGCATTCATTCGCGAACTGGCCCAACTGACGTCCACCGAATCCTGTACTGTGCCCTACGGAACGGATGGATCCCTGTTCGGCGAAATCAAAGATCTGGCGGTCCTTGGCCCCGGCGATATCCGTCAGGCACATACCGACGATGAATGGATCTCAAGGGACCAGCTCAGTGAAGGCGTCGCCTTATATGAAAAGCTGGTCCGGCATTGGTGCGTTTGATCGATCTGAAAGCGGGCGATGTCTGTCGTGTCCGCTGTGGATACTATTGAGTCGAAGACTTACTGTCTCTGATGCTGCGGAGAGTGATTCCTCTCCAGCCACGCACATCAAGGACGTGGGGAATGGGAGAATTATCGAAGCCGCCATCGTCCCGAAAGTCTCGATGGTACTCACTCAGACGCTGCAGTTTTTTGGCCACCGACAGTTCGCCGGGATGCTGACTCGTAGGTGACCGTCCCCAGATAATCGTTGATCCACCGGTTGTCTCGATCTTGTATTCCAGATCCGGATTCTCGTCCGGAAGCCCGACATTTGATGGTGCTTTGATTGCTTTGAGGCCCCATGTTTGCCACAACGCGCTGCCGGATTCATCGGGTTCGACGAGCAGAGCGGCCAGTTGAGCAGCACCCTCCACGGCAGGATCTCCCCAGGAGTCCCCTGGTCCGGACTGCGGCACACTGCTGATGTTCTCGACAATCGGGTAGCGTTCGATGTCAGAGCGGCTTAAATCATTTCCTGGCAATACGCAGCCGGATTCATCAATCGGATAGTAGCCCCCGACACCGTGAACGATGGCCACCGGTTTGCGATACGTGACTTCTACATGGACGCGCGGCGGGAACGACTTGGTG
>JBDOMX010001175.1:0-6755 GCA_039831615.1 Planctomycetaceae bacterium | reverse complement strand
CACGGAGAACGATATGAAAACACAGTACACATTGTTGCTGACGCTTGTCGTGATGCTGCTGGCGCTGGGATGTCAGGACGTGACCGAACGGTCGGCTACAGACGATGCCGGGGAAGAATCAACAGGAATTGGCGATTCGACAACGTCGAACGATCCCAACGCCGGCGCCAGGGATCCGGCGGCCGCGTTACACGGTGGCAACGCACCCCCTCCACAATCCGGCTCCGATCAGGTCGGTGCCGCCGAAAACGCGACCGGACCGGACGGCGACAACCCCGCATTTGCAGACGTCGACTCGGCCGAGCCCTCAAACAGCAAGCCTGCGGCTGATGTTCTGGCTCCCGGGAACGAAGCACCAGCCATTGACCTGGCGGCCGTCGTTCACGGTCCTGAAGTCAGACCGTTTTCCGGCGATCACGTGGTGGTCGTTGAATTCTGGGCGACGTGGTGTGGTCCGTGTATCAGGAACATGCCGCACATCAGCGCCCTGCAGAAACAATACGGATCAGAAGTGCAGTTCATCGGTGTGACGGATGAGGATGAAGACACCGTGATGGAATTCCTTGGCCGTGAAACCGGCGACGGCGAAACCGAAGACGGCGAAACCTGGGGCGACGTCCTGTCGTACTCCATTGCACTGGACAGTCACGGGAAAACCGAAACCAACTTCATGCGAGCAGCTTCGCAAAATGCCATCCCATGCGCCTTCGTCGTCAACAGACAGGGCCGAATCGCCTGGATCGGCCATCCCGCCAGCATCGATGAACCATTGTCCCAAATTGTCTCTGACACATGGGATATCGAACAGGCGCGCCAACAGTTTCTCGCGAGAGTGCAGCCGGCGGAACCGGTCCCCGCAGCCGTCTTCAAAATGCCCGAATTGATCCCCGGCATGCCGGCACCGCCGGTTCAGCTGGCATCCGTGGTGCACGGGAACCCATTCGATGGACAATTTGTCAAAGGAAAAACCTACGTCATCGAGTTTTGGGCCACATGGTGCAGACCCTGCCTGAGCAGCATGCCTCACATCAGCGCATTGCAAACTGTTTTTGGCGATGCCGTGCAATTCGTCGGTGTTTCAGCAGAAGAGCCGGAAACGGTTACCGCGTTTCTTGACCAGAATTCAAATACTGGCAGCAAATGGTCAAAGGTCGTCAAATACTCGATCGGTGTCGATGACGAACACACGACCACGTCCAATTACATGGAGGCGGCCGACCAGAGCGGAATTCCATGTGCATTCATCATCGACCAAAATGGTGACGTGGCGTGGATTGGGCATCCCACGGAAATTGATGATCCGTTGCAGCAGGTGGTGGAAGGGAGCTTTGACATTGAGCGGGCGGCCGTTCTGTTTCGAGCCGAGCGGGAATTGCAACATGCAATCGATCATCGCGAATTTGACAGCGTGCTGGAATTGCTGTCTGAGTTGTCAAAGAATCAGACCAGCAATGTGCGATTTCAGCACATGCAGCTCGAACTGTTAGGCCAACTCGGCAGGTGGGCGGAGTACAGCGAGACGGCGGCCGTGATTGTTGAATCAAACCTCGACAATCACGAGCTCCTGAACATGATTGCATGGGAAATCGCCGCCAAACAGACGGGCGACGGTCGCGATCTGGATCTGGCCTTGAAGGCCGCCCTGCGGGCCAGCGAGGCCACCATGCATCGCCACGCTAACATCCTGGATACCGTCGCGCGTGTGTACTACGAACAAGGCAATCTCCGACAGGCGGTGATCTGGCAGGAAAAGGCTGTGAATTCTTCCCCCAGAACGCGACTAAGGCGGCACCTCAGGGATATGCTCGCAAAGTACAAAAGCGAGCTATCCAAACTGGATCCCTGATCGGGCCACGCCGTTCAGGACAACTCACGACCGGCCGACGCTCAAGCGAGCGGTGGATGGCACTGAGTCTCAACCGGACAGCGTCCCCAATGGTGGTTCAGGCAACATGGCGAGATGCCGGTTCGTTTCATCACCGAGCGACCGTAGTCCCGGGGTGGAAATCTGCTTCTGAACGTGGAACTCCGAAGTTTCACGCGCGTTGCCGGGCAATTGAAACTCACGGCTCATTCTTGGTTGTGAAGGTGGCACGGACACCTAGAATATAAGGCTCAATGGCACTGACCTCGTGGCATCCCGCCACCCGGCCACGTGCCCCTGCAACCTTCGAACCAGCAGACAAACATACTCAGACGGAGTTTTTAAGGAGTCATCATCATGGCACATTCACTGCCGGAACTGCCTTACGAGTACAATGCGCTCGAGCCAAATATTGACGCGAAGACGATGGAAATCCATCACACCAAGCACCACCAGGCCTACATCAACAAGGTCAATGCGGCCCTTGAGGGCTCTGATCTGGCGGACAAATGCATCATCGAACTGATGCGGGAACTTTCGAGCGTCCCTGCCAACATCAAAGGGGCAGTTCGCAACAACGGTGGCGGACACGCGAATCACTCACTTTTCTGGACAATTCTGTCACCGAATGGCGGCGGAGATCCCACGGGCGACCTCGCTGACGCCATCAAATCGGCATGTGGCAGCGTTGATGCGATGCGTGAGCAATTCAACAACGCCGCTGCCACCCAATTCGGCAGCGGCTGGGCCTGGCTCAGCGTCAAGACCGATGGGACTCTGGTCGTTGAAAGTACGGCCAATCAGGACACCCCGCTCTCGGACGGTCGAACTCCCATCCTTGGATTGGACGTCTGGGAACATGCCTACTATCTCAACTACCAAAACCGACGTCCCGACTACATCGCCGCTTTCTGGAACGTGGTCAACTGGGACGAAGTGGCGCGTCGCTTCAAGGAAGCATAGGCCTCCTGGCGAACCACGGATTCCTCAAGGTTTGTCCTGTGGATTCCGGTGGCCGGCGGTGTGCAGCGTGGTTTTTAATATGTTGCTTGATTGAGGACCTGGTCCGGCTTACTTTAGCGGTAGCTGTTCGCTGAACTCGTATTCTCTTACTCCCGATAGAACTGTCACAGTTTTCTGGAGCCTGCCTGATGTTCAATGCGGCCCGATTTTGTTCGCTGGGATTTGTCATTTGCATCGTGACTGGCTGCGGGGGCGGCGACGCACCGGATACGGTCCAGCCGAATGAGGCAGGATGGAACGCCGACACAGGGAAACAGGCTGCAGCTAACAAGAAGGCGGCAGGTCCGAACGGCGATGAGAACTTTGGTGACGAAGACTTTGGCGATCAGGTGCTGTCCTCGCCGGCGAAAGTCAAATCGGCACCGGCCGCAAAATCGTTGGATGTTTCGCCCTCCGCGGCGAGTTCCTCGAGCAATGGTCAGATCAGCTTCCTGGGCATCCCCATTCCAGCAGGCCTCATTCCCGGTCTGCCGGGGTTGACAGGTGCGGGTTCCATTCAGAGTCCCGATCAGCTCCCCCCGTTACTGACGGCCTGGAGTGATCAGCACCTCGAGTTCGCCCTGCGAATCCGCAGCAAACGCCTGCCCGAAGCCATCAGTGTCAGAGCGGAGTCCTCCCAACCAAAACCGAAGTTTGTCGCACTGCTGAAGAAGCTGCTGATCATTGCCACCGAGCCGCGGCTGGTGGTTCCGGATGCAGCGCCGTCGGCCGTGGAAATTGCGGCCGTGAAACCCGCTGGAGCAGCGGCCGTCCGGCGCGGGCGTTTCGGAACACGAGGACGCGACGACGACGACGATCGAAAATCGAGAGGTCCTGGAAAAGCTCAGACGACTCCCCCGGGCATCGCGGCACCGGAATTCCTGCCGAATGGAAATGTCTACTACGACGGCGACGAAATGTCGTTTGAGGAATATGAAGAGCTGACGGATGAGGAAGATGAAGGCCTGACGAAGTCAGAACCGGCACGACCGAATCCGAACTCAACGACTCCGGCCCCGGTTCAGGATTTCCTGAGCGATCGTGAGGTACTGCAGGCAATCGTTCAGGGTCTGCTGGTGAATGATTCTGTTGAGGCGTGGGCAACCCTGCAGTCCGTCCTGCAGGGTCAGCAACAAACACCTCTGGATCTCAAACAGGCGTCCATTGTTGTCTTCGAAGAAGTCTTCGGACAGGAATCGATCAATCCTGCCGGAGCTCAGGAACTCGCAGTCTCCGTGCTGAACACCACAGACCCGTCCAGCCCGGCCATGGATCTTCTCGTGTCCCTGGCAAGCCGTGTGGCACGCGTTGACCTGCATATGGACGATTCCCTCGTGGATGCTCATTCGTCCAACCCACCGGATGGTAAGCCGCCGGGAGGCCCGGCAACGCGGCGTCCTCCCCCGCAAGCCGTGTTTTTCGGTGAGGGAGGAGATGAGGACTTTGGGGGCCCGACACGATTTACGCGACGGGGACGGGGTGGCAAGCGGGAAGATGAGGAGGATGACAACCGCCCAGCAGCCCAGCAGCCGAAACCTCCACCACCAACCCTGACACCGCTCCATCTGCCCCCAGCAGCGATTGAGGCAGTGGTCCCGGTATTGCGGAGCAGCACGGTGACGGCCGCTGTGCTGGATCGGCTTGCTGACGTCGCTGACCTGACGTCAGGAAAATCCGTGATTGCACTGGCCAGCATGTTGCCAAACCAACGGTTACGTCATGCCACCTTTCAAGTGCTCAACGAACACAACGCAGAGGGTGCGGATATGTTCCGCAGCTCAGGATTCTACGGGCATCTTGCACGCGACCCTGGACATCTGTTGGTCCTGAAGTCACTTCCGCGTTTACGCAATCCTCCGTCCACGCGAAACCCGACACCACCACCGGAACCGTCCCGAGTTTCCTGGTCAGCAGCCACGTGGGATATGGTTCGCGCTTTACGTGGTCAGCTCAGTGAAACGGCATCAAATGCAGACATTGCGTGGGATGGTGATTTGCAACCTCGACCATATAAAGGCACGGTGCCGGAAGTTGCCACCCAATTGGTGATCAATGAAGGATCCGACTCAACGGACCAGTCGACTGGCGTGACGCATGTGTACTACACGCGTTCCAGGGTCACTCCCGCGACAGAGCGTGAAATGACGGCAATCGCCAAATATTACGAGACGGTTGCCAGAGGCTTTCGCCGCGAAAAGCCGGACGAGGGCATCCTGTGGTTCGATGGAGTCCGCACAACGTCCAACGGACTCCGTACGACGATTGATGTCATTATCAGCAAATCAGCAGGTCGCGGTCAGAATCCGCGGGAGTTCAGAGGGAACGGAAATGCCTCCGCAGGACCTGCTGCCAAACCGGGAGATACCTTTACAGTTGAGACGATCGCAGTGGTCGCTGCAGACCCTCGGGATGCCACGACCCCGCGCGAGACCGCGGACGCAGATTAGCAGGTGGGAGGCTGACGAGAGACACCATTTCGGGCGGTACGGCTGACAGCACGAGGCTCCAACCGAAGGATTTTTGGGAATCAGGCATTTTTTTGGGGGTTCACCAAAGCTACAATTCCGCTGATGTATGCAACACAGAGCATCCTGAATTTCTCCCTGTCGCTCGGACAGTTGCGAGGTGTCCGCGTGCACCTCAGCCTGCTCATGTTTGTCGTGACGGGCGCTCTTGTCTGGAGAATGTATAGTCTGCCGCAGGGTGTGTGGCTGGGTCTGCTGGCAAGCGTTGTGCTCCTGATGAGCGTCGTGGTGCATCAACTGGCCCAGGCGTTTGTCACTCGGGCAACCGGCAACGAGTTGTCAGATATCGTCCTGTGGCCACTGGGCGGTCTCACGACTCAGGCACAGTATGCCAGTTTTCCCGCTCAGGTTCAGGTGCAGGTCGTTGGCCCGGTGGTGAATATGTTCATCGCCCTGATCTGCCTGTTCCTGCTGCAGCACAACGAGGTCTCATTCGTACTGCTGAATCCGCTGACAGCTTTTGAATCTGACGGCATGGCCAAAGAGTTGCTGCCCGTGCAAGCGGGGCTGATGATTTACTATTCCAATGTGCTGCTGCTTTGTGTCAATCTGTTGCCGGTCGCTCCGTTTGATTCCGGTCGGCTGCTGCGAGCTTTCCTTGCTAAACGCTACGATGCTGTCGAAGTCAGCGACGTCATGCTTCGACTGGGTCTGGTCGTCGGTCTGCTTGGGCTGATCGGCGGCTTCATTTTTGACCAAAGCGCCATTGTTGCTTTATCCAGTTTCGTACTCATCGTGCATCTGCATGAGATTGGACTGAGATCATCACACGCCGGCTACTTTCAGACAGAATCCGGTGAAAACTATCCCGATGATTTTGCGGAACTCGATCCGGACCTGGAAGACATTGAGTCCTACCGCAGCAGCACTGAGGATGCTGATACCGATGAATTGATTGCTCGATCCAGCAAGATCGCCCGCCGTACGGCACGCCGGGAATCCGAGCGGCAACGCCGGGAAGAGATCCAAAAAGAAAAGGAAGAGCAGCAGGTCGATGCGATTCTGGAACGCATTCACCGCCACGGCAGGGATTCCCTCAAACCGGCTGAATTGCAGCTGCTGCGGAGCGTCAGTCAGCGTTATCGGAAACACTCCGGCCCCCGCGAGCCAAATACCGAAACGGGGCGCTGACCAGCGATCACGGAAACAGTTTGCCGGAAGCCTCCTCTGAGGCTTCCGCCTGCTTGCGATCTGCCGTCGCCGTTCCGTCAAACGGTTCGACTTCCACGCCGTCGTCACTCAGACGACGGACGATCTCAATCCGCCCGGCGGCGTCGTTCAACTGCCGATCGCACTCTTTCAGCAGTCGCATGCCGCGTTCGAACTTGTCCAGCGCGTCGCTCAACGGCTGCTGCCCGGACTCC
>JBDOMX010000329.1:0-6774 GCA_039831615.1 Planctomycetaceae bacterium | reverse complement strand
GAACTGATGAAACAGAATCTTCGTACCATCCACGACCAACTCATGCCAAAATGGAACTATATCACCGTCCCACAGTTCGGACACTAATTATTCGCTCGTTGCTTACTCTTCCGGAAACAGGTAGAACACGATCGACCTGCGCCCGAACTTCCGCCGGACCACCTGCAATTTGAGGATCATCCCATGACGCAATCTGGATCAACTCGACGACGATTCCTGAAAACGGCAGGGGCGGCTTCATCGCTTGTCACAGCCGGATTAGCCACGATGTCGCAACCACAGGCCGGGACCGTCGAATCCGACGATCGACAATCGTGTCTCGATTACCGTCGGTCTTTTATTTGCGGCACGTCTGAAATGAATGCGGTGCGATTCTGGATCGAAAGCCGAACAACCATTGTTGATTCCGTAACAAATGAAAGTTCCGTCTTCTTCCAGTGCGCATCCTGCAAAAGTGAAAACACGTTTGGCGAAAAAAATCTGTTTCTTGCAGACAACTATGACTTCATGCCGATTCTGGGTGACGCACACTGGCTGATTTTTCGCCGCCATGCGCAGATGAATCCGGCACAATATCGCTCAACGTATGAGCTGCCGCACCCATGGGGTTCCCCCAGGTATCTCACGCATGAAGGAACAAATGCGCAGGTCCTGACGACTTGGGAGGAGATTCGAGACGCAACCGCCCAGGGTGTCCCTTTGGTTTCACAAACCGAACTGGTCAACTCCGAAAGTTCTCTCAAAGCAGTCATTGAGTGCCCGGTGAAGACAATGAACATTAGCCTTGAAAAACAAATGTATCAGGTGGATACCGGACCCATTGCATTTCCAGACCTCACACAAAAACCGGACCGGCTGATTGACTGCCTGAGTCTGGCATTTGTGGCCTTCAATCAGAACGACTTTGCCGATTTCGTGATCGAGCAGCCGACTCCGGTCATAGAAGGCAATAAAGAGGTCGGCAGGGTTTATCATTACTCAAACCCGATCAGTCTTTCCGCCACCAACCGAATTCTAACGCACGAGTGAAGCTGCCATCGTGTTCGGTTGTCCTCTTCGACGCAGGTGCGTGTCCCCTTTCCGAATGATACGCGCAAAAGGCTGCATCAACTCAGCGTGTCGCAGTGAACCAGTCCGCGTCTGACGGTTCCGACGATCATATTGGGTCAGCCCTCTGATAGATCGGCTTCCACGATTCCCTGTGCGAACGATCGGTAGGCCTCACCAATTTGTTTGGCCATCGAATCCGGGAATGCATGAAAATCTCCCTCCTTCAGAGCACGGACAATGGCCCTGCCAACCAACGCCGGTGGCTCTGCGATTTCAGTCAACCCCGCGGCGTCACCCATATCCGTGGCAATCGGTCCGGGATGCACACTCACGACGACGGTTCCCTGTTCAGCCAGTTGCGCTCTCAGCGCCTGCGTAATCGAATAGGCGGCCGCCTTGGAAGCGCAATACGTAGCGAATTCGGGAAAACACTTCATCGATACGACCGAGTTCAACTGGACAAAAGCACCGCCGCCATTGGCCTTCAGCACCGGCGCGAAGGCCTGCGCCGTGTGCATCAGTCCGTAGACATTTGCATCCAGCTCGAATTTCAGGGATTCAATGGCATCGTCCGACAGAGCCGTCGACGTGCGGAGGACCCCGGCATTGTTAATCACCAGTTCGACGTCAGCAGCCTTCTTCGCTGCCGCATGAATCGTGTCAGGTCGGGTCAAATCAAACGGAATGGGGACAACTCTTTCGCCGTGCTGTTCGACCAGTTGATCGGCGGAAGCCGGATCCCGCACAGCAGCGTACACTTTGGATACACCATGCTGGAGTAGAGTCGCGGTGATCGCCTTGCCGATCCCTCGGTTCGCTCCGGTAACGAGACTCACTTTTCCCTGAACTTCAAAACTCATTGTCTGATCCTTTTGGCTTTCTTCTGAACAGCAGCTGAACATTCCGGACTGGCACATTTCTACGACGGCGCGATCCACGCTGCATGCCGGTCATGGTTGCTGTGCCTTGACAATCGGTCGTGACAGCCCTGCCGACGCAGACGAGCGAAATCAACTTACAGACTTTCTGCCCGATTGGGAAACACAGACAACAGTGTCCGGCTACATCATCGATGTGGAGCAACGAGGTGCGATGGTGGCAGGTTTGTGACGGTCGAGGTTTTCCCGACGGTGACTGTTCAGCACAACACACGATTCACCACACAGTCGAGTGTTCTGTCGTCGACACTGGTCATCGAACCACGATATCGGTTCGTGAGCGTCCCATCCCGCAGCGACTGTGGTGATCCACTCAAGTGGCGACTCTTCCATCCGCTGTGAATCTTGCGCCGCGCCGAACACTGAACAATCAGTGTGCCACATCATTGGGCAATATTGAGGATCCAACGCGGGCCGCGTCCGGTCGTCGTATTTCTGAAGGCGTGCTAATCCACGTCTCTATCGCTCCTTCAGGCAACAACAAATGATGGGTCACGCTGTGGCACGGTGTTTGCAGTTCATGCGAATGGCAAGAAGACAGGAATTCACGCAGAGCCCTCCGGAGTTAGAGCAGTTTTCGAAAAGTCGTGGCGCGTTATGGCTCGCGGACGCAATGGAATATGGGTTCTTGAACCTCCCCCGCAGCCACAAATCAGCGTAATACGCTGTAATGAATTCTGCGCACGACCTTCACGGATCAATGTGATGGTGTGCGCTCGCAATTAACCTGCAGTATGACAAGGAGTGGATGATGAATCGTGGATACCTCATCGATATGGACGGAGTCATGTATCGCGGAAGTGAATTGATTCCTGGCGCGCTCGAATTCATCAATCGTTTGCTTCGAGAAGCGATTCCATTTCTGTTTCTGACGAATAATAGTCAAAGAACGCGCCGAGACGTCGCTACGAAACTGGTGCGCATGGGGATCCCGGCGACAGAGAGCCATGTCTTTACGTGTTCGATGGCGACGGCTCGCTACCTGGCCCGCCGAAAACCCGGTGGCACAGCGTTTGTGATCGGTGAAGGTGGCCTGCTGACAGCGCTCCACAGAAATGGCTACTCGATCGTGGATTATTCACCGGATTATGTTGTCGTTGGTGAGGGACGGACCGTCACGCTGGAAATGCTCGAGACGGCCGTACAAATGATTCTGGATGGCTCGAAACTGATTGCAACGAATCTTGATCCGAATTGCCCAACGAAGAACGGCACCCGGCCGGGGTGTGGAGCAACCATCGCCTACCTGGAGACTGCCACGGGAACTCAGGCAATGAGTTGCGGCAAACCGAGTCCGATCATGATGCGTGAGGCACGCAAAGAACTGGGCGTCTCAACATCCGCAACGATCATGATTGGAGATACCATGGAGACGGATATTCCTGGGGGCGTGCAGATGGGATACGGAACGATCCTCGTGCTGTCCGGGACAACCAGTGAGGCCGACGTCAAACGCTACGCATACGATCCCGACCTCGTCATCGATTCCGTCGCCAGCCTCGCGGATTCATCGGTCGACCTGGGTGAGTCCGTGCCACGTGGTGAGGCTGACGGGGATACAGCGCCCGATGTCAGAGGGTTGATGCGGTCCGCATCGTAGTGGACCAATGGATGTCATGGATTGCTTCGATTACTCGGCAGTCCCGGAAACAACGATCAACTGGAGTGTCACGTCTGGCTCGAACGGTAGTGTTTAATCAGCGTCACATGCTGATTACAGGACAACCCCAGGCCGCATCAGCTGTTTTAGCTTTCATCTTTAGGTCGGATCAA
Organism: Planctomycetaceae bacterium; assembly: GCA_039831615.1. Classification (GTDB taxonomy): domain Bacteria; phylum Planctomycetota; class Planctomycetia; order Planctomycetales; family Planctomycetaceae; genus S139-18. Next base: position 3,013 of record JBDOMX010000329.1, on the reverse strand, counting down.
ATAGGCTGCGAAGACGTCCTGACTTCAGAATCCCTCCTCTTTCGCGCTCTGCGGGTGCTGTGTGCGACATTCAGCGACTTTCACTCTGGTGATGGTGCTGCTGACCGGCTCGTTGCGGTCACAGGAACCAACCACTGCGCCGATAGAAACGATCAGCGTCGAACCGTCGCCCGTTCATTTGAGAGGCCCGGACAGCCTGCGCGGCCTGCTGGTTCATGGCCATCGAGTTGATGGACGAATTGTCGATCTTACACACGCAGCAACCTATCGCTCACCGGATAACCGTTTTCTTGACGTGAATCAAAACGGTGTTGTTTCCGGTATTGCGGACGGCATGGGAACGATTGAAGTGACAGCCGCCGGCATCACGGTCTCCGTGCCGGTTCAGGTGAGCGAAACCGCCATCGCGAGGCAGTACCATTTCGAGAACGATGTCGTCCCAATCCTGAGCAAGTTTCGCTGCAACTCATCAGGCTGTCATGGCAAAGCCGAAGGGCAGAATGGCTTTAAGCTGTCGGTATTCGGTTTCGACCCGTCACAGGACTATGATGCACTGACTAAAGAAGGGCGTGGCAGGCGTGTTTTCGCGGCAGCGCCCCTCCGCAGTCTGGTTCTGACGAAAGCCTCCGGCGGTCTTCCCCATGGCGGTGGAATCCGATTTTCACCGGATTCACGGGAATACAGAACACTGCTGGGATGGATCGAGTCCGGAGCGCCCGTCGGCGACCCGGATGCGGCCGTCGTCCAGCGTATTGAGATCAGTCCCATAGAACGGGTCATGGACACAGCTGGAAGTCAGCAGCTGCGAGTCGTTGCGACATATTCAGACGGACAGCAGATGGACGTCACGCAGATGGCGAAGTATCAGTCCAACAACGACGGATTAGCGGCCGTTGATGATGATGGCCTTGTGAGTATTGGAAGGGTCCCCGGACCAGTTGCCGTCATGGCAACATACATGGGAGCGGTCGACACCTTTCAGGCACTGATTCCGCGCAGTGAAACGATCGAAGACTATCCGGCTCTTGTAGAAACAAATTTCATTGACGAACTGGTTCATGCTCGATTGCGAAAGCTGAATATTATTCCGTCACCACTGTCTGACGATGCCGAGTTTGTTCGCCGCGCATATCTGGACGTGACCGGAACCATTCCGACTGCGAAAGAGGCACGCAGGTTTCTTGATGATTCCCGAGACAACAAACGTGCCCAACTCGTGAATGAATTGTTAGAGCGTCCCGAATATGCAGATTTCTGGGCTCTGAAGTGGGCCGACCTGCTGCGAGTCGATCGTAAAGTGCTTGGACATCGCGGGGCGCACGAATACTATCGCTGGATTCAGCATAGTTTTGCGGAAAACAAGCCGCTGGATCAGTTCGCCCGAGAGCTTCTGACAGTCAAAGGCCGATTGAAGAATGCGCCTCAGGCCAATTTTTATCGTGTCATCAACGGAGCCGGTGAGCGGGCCAGTGCCATTTCCCAGGTATTTCTGGGAGTGCGCATCGCCTGTGCTGAATGTCACCACCATCCCTTTGATCGCTGGAGTCAGACAGACTACTACGGCATGACGGCGATGTTTTCCCAGGTCCAGCGCAAGGCGACGCCGCGCAGCGAATTCATGACAGCAGCCGGCGATCCCGAAACCAATCATCCGCGCACCGCAGCAAGAATCTTCGCCCATCCACTGGGCGAACCCATGCCGCCACAGTCTCCGGACGGTGACAGGCGCGAGGTTCTCGCCGACTGGATGACATCGCCGGAAAACAAATGGTTTGCTCCCAGTGCTGTCAACCGGGTCTGGGCTCATCTGATGGGTCGTGGACTGGTGGAACCTGTGGACGACTTTCGAGATACAAATCCCCCGACGAACGCCGACCTGCTCGACGCTCTTGCGCAGGAATTCGTGGCCAGTAGTTTCGACGTCAGGCAGCTGATTGCCACCATCATGGCGTCCACTGCCTACCAGCGGGCATCCCGTCCCAATGAAACCAATATCAGTGACGAGCAGAACTACTCACGGGCATTGTTGAAGCGTGTTGATGCCGAAGTACTGCTTGATGCCATTTCTGCCGTGACGGGAGTCGAGGAATCCTTCAGAGGGGTGCCGGATGGTTATCGGGCGATCCAGCTTTGGGACAGTGAAGTCGATCACTATTTTCTGAAACTGTTCGGTCGTCCTACACGCAGGACGGCATGTGAATGTGAACGCAGCAGCGAGCCGAATGTCAGTCAGGTTCTCCATGTGCTGAATTCCCCGGAGATCCACGCCAAACTCTCTCACGAAGGCGGACGAGTTGCGCGATTAGTCGAGACGGTGCCGGACGACGAGGACTTGGTCAACCAAATGTATTTGACGTTCTTCGCACGGAGGCCCGATGCGGAAGAATCGTCGAACGCTGTACACTATTTGAAAACAAGCAGCGACGGTCGACGAGCTGCAGCGGAAGATCTTGCCTGGAGTCTGATGAACACGCTGGAGTTTATTTTTAATCATTAATCAGGATCGACTGAGGACCGAAGGCTGTATGCTGACAGTCCTGAATTCAGTTTCTTGATCGGCTCACTTTCCCTCATCCAATTCTCACGCTTGTCAGGGAACAGAACCATGAATCGAAGAGGCATTCTTTGTGACGGTGTCCAGCGACGCGATTTTCTGCGAGTTGGCGGTGCTGGCGTGTTCGGTTCGTTCATGACGCTTCCAGGTCTGCTGCAACAGCAGACACTCGCGGCAGAACACGGCAGAGGCATCAAGGATGAACGCTCGCTGATCATCGTTTTTCTGCGAGGCGGGCTCAGTACCATTGATACGTTTGATATGAAGCCGGACGCGCCGTCAGAATTCCGCGGCGACTTCCAGCCGATCGACACGAACGTCGCCGGGATTCAGGTAGCCGTCACGGTCGGTCTGCACCGCGGAAAGCGGGCCGTCTGCGCCGTAGGCCTTGAGGGCCTTGTTCATCGCAATGGCGAGGCGTTGCAGTGCTTCGTTCTGGCGACTGCCGGCCAGCACCAC
>JBDOMX010000566.1:0-6780 GCA_039831615.1 Planctomycetaceae bacterium | reverse complement strand
TCATGAGTATTCTGTCTCCAGTTGTCGAAAACGCGGGCGAGCAACGATTGCAGAGCACGTCGCAGTCGAAACTCCCTGGCCCAGCAGAGGGTGAGCAGCACGGCCAGCACACTGCTGGCCGCAACGAGAGCGAATGTCATTGCGGGCTCCTTTTGAAAAGGGTGAGCGTGACCAGCACGGTGGTGGTCAGGACGTCAATCATGGTCGAAACTTTCCTTTCATGCGGTAAGTCGTGGACATAAAAAAGCCTGCAGTAGCTAGCTGCAGGCCTACAAGTAATAGTGACGCAAAATGGATCGGAGTTTAGTTCCCGCGGAGGAGCCGACGGCGGTTGGACTGCGTGCTGGAGCCCTCCAGGGAAGCCGTGCTGGCCGAGAAGGACAACCGGGAAACCGCCGGGAATTCTCTACGGAGGATTACGGAGAAACGCCTCGATTACGGTGCTATAACACGAAAAACGCGTGTTTTTGCAGTGACTTGCAAAACGGCCCTGTCGACGTAAGATCTTTCTGTCCCGAGCTTTGAGACCGCTCGGACGGACAGTACGCCCCGCCTACGGAACCGAAGGTTAGAGGTTCGAATCCTCTGGGGTGTACTTACTCAAAGCTTTGACAGCAAAGACTTTAACACACCAAGCTCCTCAGCACTCAGCTGGGGAGCTTTTGTGATTCCCCCCACTAATGCGCTGGTATCGGTAGGAGGCTTGAGTTTCGCGGCAATCTCAGTCGCCGCACTCTGGGCTGACCGCACCGCACCGTAGTGCCGTTCAGTCGTGGCGAAGTCTTTGTGACGCATGATGACCTTCAGCGTCTCTGCTGAGACCCCATGGTTGATCAAACGCTGAGCAATGCCCCGACGAATGTCATGGGCACTGGCTGTCTTCTCACGTTTGTTCAGCCGCCGGTCTTGCATCTGCACGACAACGCCGGCAGCCCTGCCGATCATCGCGATCACACGGCTAACTCGTTCTTTGGTCATACGCGACGTTCGGTTTTGTCTCAAGCTTCCCGCAGTGCGGTCTGCTCGAGATCGCGCGGTCCAATTGATGCGTTGGGACTCAAGTGTATTTACATAAATGGGTTGTGTTCAAAAATGACCCTCACTGACTGAGCAGAGCGGAGATGGTCGTGTCGTTGGTTGTTGGATCACCAGCTGGAGCATGCAAAACCAAGACGTACGTTGCCAGCAAACTGACACGTCCGGAAAGGCATCGACGGTCTTCCGGGACTGATCCTTGTGTAACTATGCAGCAGCTTTGCTTTCGAATGACGTGATCAATCCACCAACGTGCGTCTTCCGAGTCACCTGTTCGACGTTCAGAGAATCAATCTCGACGGGAATGGTGCTGACAGGTGGTAAGCAATCGCGACTGCTGTGTGACCGTATTCCGTTATAGTAATCAACGAATTCGCAGATCAGGTAATCCAGATGACGCTTGCCAAATACGACGAAGTGTGCCAGCAGTTCATACATGATTGTCAGAATGAATCGCTCGCATCGACCGTTGAGATTCGGCGATAACTTTGGCAGTTTGATGGTCTGTATATTTCCGGCCGCCAACTTGTCTACAAATGCTTTGCAGAATTTCGTATCACGATCATGAATCAGTCTTGCCGGCTTCGATTCTCGATTGGCCGTCTGGTCGATCAATGCGTCTGCCTGTTTATGCATCCAGACCGAGTTCGGATGCAACGTTGATTCGGACACAATGACCTCCCGTGTTTCCAGGCACAAAAACACGAGCAGATACATGTCTCGCAATCCGCGAGCTGTGACGGTCTTTGTCGTGAAAAAGTCACACGCCCACAGTGTTTTCCCGTGTCGTTCAATGAAGTCGTTCCACGAGTCCGTCCGTCGTTTCGGTCCGGGCTCAATCCCTTCGTCCTTCAGAATGTTTCGGACCGTCTGTCGACTGATCTTCCTAATGCCAGGTTTTCGCAACTCACCAATGATTCGTGTGTAGCCGAAGCCCGTTGAGTTGGCGATCTCAATGACCAGTTGACGGAGTTCACGTGGCTTCCGCTGACCGCCTTTTTGCTTAGCAGGAGCTTTCTTTCCCGCTCCCTCACGGCACCATCGATAAAACGTTGTTGGCGTCACAATGGTGATCAGCTCCTCGATTGCCCGGCCCTGGTTCTTTCCGAATTTCAACAGGACTTTTCGTTCGGCAACACGGGTGTGAATCTGGCCGGGAATCCGAGCACGCAGAATTCGATTTTCTGCCTTCAGGTATTCTACATATTTGGCCAACTGGCGGTCAGTGCCCGAAGCGATCATGGCAAGGAGCGGGTGGAATATCCTGGTCACGCTGGTACCGTGTGATTTGGTAGTGTTTCAAGGCTTGTCAGATTCGTTGTACCCCTGATTTGTGCGGATTCTCTCTGAATCGACAGACTTCTTTCAGGGGTTTGCCAGAAACGTTTTCTCCGCAGGGACAACCTGCTCAGCCTCACCAGATTCCAGTCTGAAATCGGGTCGCACCAAACCTCGATTCGCGGTTGAAGTCCCCCCACTAATGCGCAATATCTGTAAGCGGGCAACAGGACGGTTGTTGACCGTGCCGGGAATTCCGTCGCTGACGGTTTCGGGCGCTGGTTGCCGTGAGATGCGATCATTCCTGTGTGCCGGCCTGCTGAGTCCAGCGTGTACGGTTCCGGATTGCGACCAGCCGCACGAATAATCTTGTCCCCGCGATTTTGACCATACGAACGCGGGCACCTCCAGCGCGAATTGTGTCCGGATCCGGCCGATTGCACCAAAGCCATAGACTCCGACCGGTGTGCGAATCTACAATAAGAGCGAGCCCGTACCACGGGAGAAATGACTGCTCGCACGAGAACGCGTCCCGCTGAACAAGTCACGGAAATTGGTTGTGCTGAGGCCGGAAGCATCCGACCACCACACAGGACTTAGTCTCGACAAAATCTGGAGAAGCAAGTGTTGTCAACAGCAAGGAGATGTCACATGCGAGCAGCAATTTTGAGCTGCGTGGTGCTGACCGTCAGTATGTCTACTGTGCCTGGCGCCGACCTCGTGACAGGAAACTATGTCGAAGTACGAACATGCCAGGTGTATACGGGACCCTGTTTCGCCAACGGTGAAGTGGGGTCGGTCGGCAAAAATGCCATCATGACATGGCGGATCACGCGCGGCACGTTCGCGGGTGTCGACCTGACCGGGCAGTCCGTCTCGGTCATCGTCAAGGCTTCTCACACTTTGGGTTTCAAGGGCCTCGACGACGCTGCATCAAAAAAGGCGATCGTTGTCATCGACTCTGCGGCCGACGTCAGAACAGCCAGTGCTCTCCGAAGCTTTGCACTCGTTCAAACGAAGATCGCCGAACAGGAAGTCGCCGCGACTCAACGGGCGCCCATCGATCTGCAATTCAACGTCAGCCAACTCACCGCAACAGTCGAAATTGGTGATATCGCCCAACTGCAAACGCGACCGGCCCGAAAGGGTGACTGCATCTGCTCCAACGAATCCGCATACTACCCCCCTCTGACCCGCTTGAAGGGCTTCGTGCCTGGCGTCACGATTGAGGGAGAGGTGACGGCTCGACCGCTGGGAACGCGCTGGTCAGTTCCGGACAGCAGGACGGCTTACATGGGCTCGTTTGAAGTCGAGGCCGATCCGGTGCAACTGGCCGAGAGGCTGTAGATTCTCCTGGCGACCCGCCGCCTGACACTCGCACACTTTGTCATAACTCGTCAGGTCCGTATTACTTCGATGCACTGGTGCCTTATTAAGGTTCCGTGCGTCCGTATCAACCATCGAAGGCAGAAGGAATTTCAATGTTGAAAAGCGGTTCCCATCCTGCAGCATTCGTACTGGCGATCATGCTTTCGCCGGTCAACGCTCAGGAATACAGTGTGGAGCTGATCGACGCTCCACCCGATGCGGACGACATCTCCGAGGCGCTTGCCGAGCAGTTTGATCACGGCGTGCGCGTCAAACGCGGGGCCAGCCGGACGGCGTGCGAAATATGGTTCTGTAAACAGTGGAACGTCGATGCGGGATTCAAGGCAAGTGACGAACGGCTGTATCCATTCACACCCGGACAATTGATCGGTTTACTGCATTTTCGCAGGAGAGGTTCGGACTTCCGGGATCAAACGGTGGGAAGCGGCTGGTATACCCTGAGGTTCGGACTGCAGCCAGTCGACGGCAACCACGTGGGCACGTCGCCGACACACGATTTCCTGGTCCTGGTGGACGCAGGTGAGGATGAACCGGACAAGAACTGGGAACTCAAAGATCTCATGAAAAGCAGTGCCAACGCGGCCGGATCGACCCACCCGGCGATGTTGTCTCTGCAAAGAGCAGGCGATGGCTCACAAGTTGCTATCCGTTATGACGAATCGAACGACTGGTGGGTGCTCCACGTCGTCGGCACGGGAACAGCCAACGAAAACACGCAGGTTGTTCCCGTTGACGTTGTTGTGATTGGCCATGCAGCGGAATAGTTTCAAACCGGAGATTCGATCGCGGACAGGTCGCATGGCGGCAATGCTGGCAGTCGGCGTCTGTCTTGTTGTGTGTTCAATGGTCTTGATTCAGATCGCGCATTTTGATGCGTCACACGCCTCCGAATCAAAGCCCACCGAGCCGCAGAAGTCGGAGACCAGTTCAGAAAATAACCGCGAATTCCACACGGAACTGATTCGAGGACACGTCGTTTGGCTGGCAGAGGCCCTCAAAGACAATTTCGGTATTTCCACGGTCCCGGAAGTGGAAGAGCAGCCACTCGCCATCCTGAGCGGCGACGGACAGCTCTTCCCAATCGTCGAAAACCTGCGTGGACAAGCCTTTCGAAAAGATGAACGCCTGCGCGACATGGAGATCGAGATCCTGGCAAGACGATACGAACGCCAGCCGTTCATCCAGGTTCTGCGAGTCTATGAAATCGACGACGGGAAACGTTATGAAGTTGATTACTGGTGCGACGTGTGCGCCATCGTCATGTTCGAAACCGGTCCATGCGCCTGCTGTCAGGACGACAATCGATTGCGAAAGCGGTTAATCTCGAACGATGACATCGACTGATTCGAACACGCTCACGGTGCTCATGCCGTTTGCTTCGGGGCAACCGGGCGGTCGATCATGTGCCGTGCACGTCTCATAACTCGTCCCCCGAGCAACCATCGGGCAGATCATCGGGTGGTGCAAAATGCCTTTCAGCCAGTTCGGTGTCTGCCCGGAGTCCATTGTCCACGTCATCAGTACGGAGCAATTCGTAGTACAATGACTTCCATGTCAATGGAATCGCCCCACAGCTGCGCATCCGGGACAGTGCGGCACTCGTATCTGTTGAGGAACTCATGACACAATCCTCAACGAGAAACACCTCGAACCCAAGCCGCAACAGTCCCAGCACAGACTGCAGGACGCACACGTCCGTTTCTGCTCCAACCACGACGAATTGTTTTCGATTCGACTCCTGAACAACCTTGCGAATGTCGTGTTCGGCACACAGGTCATATGCCAGCTTCGATTCGATGATCGCAGCATCCGGGAGCCACGTTCCAAGACAATCGACCAGACGACCTTTTCGGGCAACCGGCTCTTCCAGTGTTGCCAGAACCGGAATATCGAACGTATCAGACATCAACAGCAGTTGTTGAATCCGCGCCATCAGAGGACCGACGTCAACGGACAGATTGTCGACGAACTGTCGCTGGAGATCGACGAGGACGACCATGAGGGTTGCTTTGTCCACACTCGCCGGATTCATCGTTGACTTCTCAATCGTTTTTAAATTGACCGGACCCCGGACGCTCAACCGCACGTCCGATTGTCGTCCGGACGATTCCTTTATCGTCAACTCAACTCAACTTCTGGCAGATCGATCGCTCACTGTAAAGCCTGCCCACCGAACAGGTAGAACGACATCAAAATCCGGCCCACGTCGGTTTTTCTCCCGTTCTATGACAGCATGATGTCGATATCCGCTGGGTCCCCAGGTCTGTGGCCGCCCGCGAATCAGCAGCCCGATCTTTGCAGTTTCACGCTGCCTTGTTTGAATCCGGTCCGAGATTCGTTTACGTTTTCCCTGGCCATTCTGCGCATTCCCTGTCTGTTTCCATTTTCCCAGGTTTGAAACTGAGGGATTCCTCATGTCACAACAAACATTCAAGGGCGTCAGCCGGCGCGGATTTTTAAAGGGTTCTGGCGCAGCGGTCGCTGCATCAGCAGTCGTTTCGACGACAACTGCCGATGGAGCTGAACCAGGTTTACAGGTTGTCAGTGGCGAAACATCCATCACGCTGAACGTGAATGGAAAGCCGATGACAGCTGCGGTTGAGCCACGCACGACGCTGTTGGACGTGCTGCGATACCAGTTCGACCTGACAGGCGCTAAACCCGTCAGCGTGGATGGGAGCAGCGGGGCCAGCACGGTGTTGATTGACGGGAAGGCAGCGATGGCTTCCACCACTCTTGCGCTCGCGGTCGTCGGAAAGGAAGTCACCACCTGTGAAAGTCTTTCCGGAGATGCGGTGCCCGCTGCATTTGTCGAGCATGACGCTCAACAGTGTGGTTTCTGCACACCAGGTTTTGTGGTGGCCGTGCGAGCGTTCCTGAACAGGCATCCGGATGCCACTGAAGAGCAAATCCGCGCGGGACTCAACGGGAACATTTGTCGTTGCGGGACCTATGCCAATGTCCTTCAGGCCGTCATTTCTGTTGTGAAAGGGAACTAAAATGGCTGAAGTTGAATACAGTTGGCCTGAGAATCACAAGGCACGACTCATCGGCAAGCGGGTCAGTCGCCTCGATGGC